>CAYUZM010001251.1:0-1961 GCA_964449665.1 uncultured Solibacteraceae bacterium | reverse complement strand
ATGGACTCCTACGCAGCGGGCCGGGCGCGCCGTCTTCTTCCTGCGCGAACAGCAGCGCCCGCGCCGGCGGACAATCATTGAAATCGCCGATGAGATCAGCCGCCTCACCGAGGCGTCGTACTCAAGGCAACTCGATCAGATGAATCAGGGCCAGCTTCAGTTCGCCGACGAAACGCGGCGAGTCATCGCGTTGGCCTTCCTGCTGGGCGTGTTGATCGCCGGACTCACCATCGCGCGAATCGTTCAATTGGAGGAGCGCGCCGAGCGGCAGCGCAGCGAAACCGAAAAAGCAGAGGAAGAGTTGCGCAATCTGACCACGCAGTTGATGCACGCGCAGGAGGATGAGCGGCGGACGATTTCGCGCGAGCTTCACGACGAAGTGGGCCAGATCCTGACAGGCCTCCGGATGGGCCTGGGCGGGCTCGACCGGCTTCGCAGCAATCCAGCGAAGTTCGAGCGGCAGGTTGTGGAGGTGAAATCGCTGGCAGAGCAGGCACTGCGCACGGTGCGCGACCTCGCCGTTGGACTGCGCCCCTCCGTGCTCGATCTGGGTCTGGTGCCCGCGCTGCAATGGCAGGCGCGGCGCTTTGCCGGCTATAGCGGATTGCCCGTGACGGTTCACGCGGTGGACGCCGTCGGCGAGATGCCGGAAGAGTACTGCATCTGCATCTATCGTGTCGTGCAGGAGTGTCTGACCAACGCCGTGAAGCACTCCGGGGCGAAGTCGGTTCACGTTGACATCGGGATGACGGATGGCATGCTGGAGGTAGCCGTGCGCGACGATGGTGTGGGAATCCCGCCGGGCCGCGCCGGAAAGGGCGGGCTTGGATTGATCGGAATGGAAGAACGAGTACGCGAGCTTTCCGGAACATTGCGCGTGGAGTCGCCGCCTTCGGGCGGCACCACCGTCGTCGTCCGTCTTGCGTTACCGGAACCTCCGGCGGGGAGCCAAACGTGATTCGGGTGGTGGTGGCCGACGATCACGGCATCGTGCGCAAGGGCTTGCGGTTCCTGCTGCAACAGGAACCCGACATCGAGATCCTTGCCGAAGCGGGCGACGGCCGTGAAGCCGTGCGGCTGGCTAAGGACTTGAAGCCGGACGTGCTCATCCTCGATATCGCCATGCCGCACTTGAATGGTATTGAAGCCGCATCGCAGGCAGTGAATGCGAGCCCTTCGACGGGCGTCATCATCTTGAGCATGTACTCCGACGAGGAGTTCCTCATTCGCGCGCTGAACGCAGGGGCGAAAGGTTATCTCCTCAAGGATTCCGCCGAACCCGACCTGGTGCGCGCCGTTCGCGCCGCCGCGCGCGGAAAGACCTTTTTCAGTCCCGACATTGCGCACATGCTGTTCGAAGATTATGTGCGTCGCCTGCAGCGGGAGGGATTGGAAGATAGCTATGAGTTGTTGACAGAGCGCGAGCGCGAGGTTCTGCAACTCCTGGCGGAAGGCAAATCAAATAAGGACGCTGCGCAGATTCTGAATGTCAGCCTTCACACCATCGAGACGCACCGCACAAATTTCATGCAGAAGCTGGGTCTTCACAACATCGCCGAGATCGTGATGTACGCCATGCGGAAGAGAATTATTTCGTAGTTCCGGCCGGCCCAGTACGAAATATGCGTGCGCCTTGATCGTTGGTGCGTCCTGGAAGTGGATTCTCCACGCGGCGCCTCCGTGGCGAGGTTCGACAACCGCGGAAAGGTGCGGCGCTTCCATCATTGCGACGAAAACTCTAATTCCGTGACCCTTTCCCCAGCCCGATTCCGGGCTTGGGTGTGAGGTGACTGGAATGCGTTCTCTATGTGCCCGTTTCTTGCGGGCGGGAATTGTTTGTCTGGGGCTCGCCGCGGCGGGGCAAGCCACGACCGTTCAAATTCAAAGCATTGAAGCCTTTGTCCACTTTGGGGGGAGCACCACGCCGCAGGACACGCTCTCCATAGCGTCTTCCTCTTTGA
>CAYUZM010001250.1:0-1962 GCA_964449665.1 uncultured Solibacteraceae bacterium | reverse complement strand
GTATCCACTACATGGCTCGGCCTCACCACCGGCTGCGCGCAGTGCCACGACCACAAGTACGATCCCATCTCGCAGAAGGATTACTATTAGCTCCTCTCCTTCTTCGATCGATCGGACGAAGAGATGATCGACGCGCCGGTTCCCGGCCAGTTGGGTCCCTACCTCGCGGCGCTGCCCGAGTACCGCTCCAAACGCGCCGAGCTAATGCAGAAGTACGAAGTCGCCCCCTTGCAAGCGCAATGGGAAGACTTCATGCGCAAGGCAATCACCAACCCGGGCTCGCAGGCCGAGTACGACTTCCAACTGACATCCATGAAGGCCATGGTCGACGGCGCGCAAAAGATCCTGCTCCGCAAACCCGAAGAGCGCAGCGAGCGCGACCGCGAGCGCCTCGAAGACTACTTCGTCAAAAACGTCGGCCTCGCGCCCGGCCTCGACAAGGCAAAGATGGACCGCATCAAAGAGATGCGCAAGGAACTGGCCGAACTCGACAAAGCGCTCCCCCGCCCTGCGCAGGCAATGGTGATGGTGTGGGACCGCGATGCCGAGCGAACCCACCTCCGCGTGAAAGGCCAGTGGAACAAGCCGGGCATTCCCGTTGATGCCGACGTGCCGGGCGTGCTTCCCTCGCTCGGCGCCTCCGATGCAAACCGGCTCGCGCTGGCACAGTGGCTCGTCCGTGCCGACAACCCCATGACGCCGCGCGTCATCGCCAACCGCATCTGGCAGGAGTATTTCGGACGCGGCCTCGTGCGCACCAGCGAGGACTTCGGCAAAATGGGCGAAAAGCCCACCCATCCCGAACTGCTCGACTGGCTCGCCGCCGAGTTCCGCGACTCCGGCTGGAACATGAAGGCGCTCCACCGCGCCATCGTCACCAGCGCCACCTACAAGCAATCGTCAAAGGCCCGCCCCGAGCTCCGCGAGCACGATCCGGAAAACACACTGCTCGCCCGCCAGCAACGCATGCGCCTCTCCGCCGAATCGATTCGCGACGCGGCCTTGCGCGTCAGCGGCCTCATCAACACCGCCATCGGCGGGCCCAGCGTGAAGCCGCCGCAACCGGCCGGCGTCGAACTGCTCACCTACGCCAACAACAACAAGTGGGTCGCCAGCACCGGCCCGGACCGCTACCGCCGCGGCCTCTACATCCACTTCCAACGCACGGCGCCTTACCCGATGTTGATGAACTTCGATTCGCCCGACTCGACGGTCGCCTGCTCGCGCCGCACCCGCTCGAACACGTCGCTACAGGCGCTGAACCTGATGAACGACGAAGTCTTCTACGAAGCCGCCACCGCCCTCGCCTGGCGCGTGGAAAACGAAGCCCCCGCCGGCGAACGCGTCGCCTATGCCGCCCGCCTCGCCTGGGGACGCGAAGCCACCGAAACCGAAAAAGCACGGCTCTCCAAACTCATGGACGAACTGGCCGCCGAAAAGCCGCTGGTCGCCGTCTGCCGCGCGTTGTTGAATACGGACGAGTTTATTGTGAGGCAGTAAGCCCAAGGACACGCCATGGAATTCCGCGACTTTCAGCTACTCAAATCCCGACGCAAGCTCCTCAACGAAATGGCCGGCGGCATCGGCGCGCTCGCCCTCGGCGATCTCTTCGCCCGCAACGGCTACGCCGCCTCCACTACGAAACGCACCGACCCGCTCGCGCCCAAAGCCCCCCACTTCCCGGCCAAAGCCAAGAGCGTCATCTTCCTCTTCATGGAAGGCGGCCCGAGCCAGATGGATCTGCTCGACCCCAAGCCCGAGCTCAAGAAGTATCACGGCCAGCCAGCGCCCGCCTCCATCACCTCGCAACTACAACTCGCCTTCACCAAGCCGAACGCCGCCATCCTCGCCAGCTCGCGCGAGTTCAAGAAGTACGGCAAATCCGGCCTCGACTTCAGTGACTGGCTGCCCCACATGGCCCAAAACGCCGACGACATGTGCGTCGTGCGCTCCATCTTCTCC
>CAYUZM010001249.1:0-1963 GCA_964449665.1 uncultured Solibacteraceae bacterium | reverse complement strand
CAACACCCGCTCGCCTAGATCGATCTTCCCCACCGACGTCGGCCAGGTCTCAATCCCAAACGCCTTCTGCACCGCCGGAATCTCCGCCGGAACAAACTCCACCCCCGGCCTGTTGGAGAACTGCGAGTCCCGCGCGATATGGTCGCGATGCCCGTGCGAATGCATCACCATCAGCGGAATGTTCTGCCGCCCTTTGCGCTTCAACCACCGCGCAATCACCTGGTCCACGAACGTCGCCAACTCCGTCGTCCCCGCGCCGGTATCCATCAACATCGCCTTGTCTTTTCCAAAGATCAGATACAGGAACGGCTTTTCGTAATGCACGCAGCCCGATTCGCGCAAGATGTAAAAATCTTCGTTGTATTCGTGCACCTGCCACTCCGGCAGTTCCATGCACTTCGGCCCGCCCGTGTCCCACTTCACCGGTAGCTTGCCCGGCTCAATCCCCGCCCCCTCCGGCTGCGGCGCCTGGGCCTGTATGAACACCACCCCCATCCATGCCACCAGCACAACCGCCCAAATCCAGCGGTCAAATCGTAATGCGCGAAGCGTTCGGAAGTTCATCGGCGTCTCCTCAAGTCGAGTACGCCTTCAACCAGGAAGGGAATCAGGGGACCAACAGTCGCTGTCGGTCTCCGACGGGTTTCCTTCAGGTTACTCCAACTCCACACCGCCGCCCGTCCGGCCGTCGATTTTTTTTCGCCCCACCGTTGGCAACCGCAAAATGCTGTTATATACTCCCCCTAATTTTGCTGTATCGCTGATGAGAGTAGGGGTAGAGAAATGAAACAAACTTCACGAATAATAGCTGCGTTCGCTGTCTGCGCTCTTTCCGCTTGGGGCCAGATCGGCACCGGCACCATCACCGGCCGCGTGAGCGATTCCACCGGAGCCATCGTGCCCGGCGCCGCCGTCACCATCGTTTCCACGGATACGAATTTCACGTTCAAATCCAATTCAAACGAGGACGGCCTTTATCGCGTCCTGTCTCTGAACCCCGGCAAGTACCGGGTCACTTTCGAGGCCCAGGGCTTCAAGAAAACCATCCAGGAGGTCGAACTTCGCACCGGCGACGTACTCGCCGTCGATGCCGCCCTCCAGGTCGGCTCCCTCAGCGAATCCATCGAAGTCTCCAGCGCCGCTACCCTGCTCGAGACCGAAACCTCGGCCACCGGCTCCGTCGTCGCCGGCTCCGTGCTCTATGACATGCCGCTCTACCAGCGCTACGTCAATTCGACGATGAACATCGTGCCAGGCATGACCTCCGGCGGCTATGCCTACGGCGGCAGCTTAGGTAACTACCACCTCGCCGGCCAGCGCTCCGGCGCCATCGGCATCTTCGAAGACGGCGTCAACGGCAACGATCAGCAGTCCGGCACCGAAACCGTCAAGCCCCTGCAAAACGCCGTCGCCGAAGTGAAAGTCCTCACCACCGTTCCACCCGCCGAATACGGCCACTCCGCCGGCGGCGTCATCAGCGTCGTCAAGAAATCCGGCACCAACGAGTTCCACGGCATGGCCTCCTTCTATGGCCGTACCCGCATGATGCAGCACCGACTCTTTTTTGACCGCGACCGCTCCTCGGCCCCCCAACCAGGCCGCCCCAACGGCTACCCCAACTTCTTCATGCAGCCCGACGCCAACTTCGGCGGACCCATCGTCAAGAACAAAACGTTCTTCTTCGTCGGCTACCAGCGCCTCCATGAGAAGAAGGTCGCCCAAGTCAGCGCCACCACTCCAACGGCCGACATGCTCGGCGGCAATTTCAACTTCCCCGGCGTCGCCAACCCCAATGCCATCTTCGACCCCGCCACCACCCGCCGCAATGCGGACGGCACCTGGGCCCGCGATCCCTTCGTTGGGAACATCGTCCCCACCAGCCGCTTAGATCCCGTCGCCCGTACCCTCATCGGCATCGACCCCTGGGTCCGCCCCAACATCACCGGCAACTTCAACGCCCAGG
>CAYUZM010001248.1:597-1966 GCA_964449665.1 uncultured Solibacteraceae bacterium | reverse complement strand
CAACCTGGGCATGAACGACGTCACGGTGGAAGCTCTCATCAAGAAGACCGGCAACCCGCGCTTCGCCTATGACTGCTACCGCCGCTTCCTTCAGATGTTCGGCGAAGTCGCTCTCAACATCGACATGGAGCACTTCGACCACATCTTCGATTCGCGCAAGGCGAAGCGGAAGCTCAAGCTCGACACCGACCTCAACACCGAAGACCTGCAAGCGATCATCGTCGAGTACAAGAAGCTCATCAAGAAAGACACCGGCAAGGACTTCCCGCAGGATCCGCTCGAACAGTTGAAGCTGTCGCGCAACGCCGTGTTCAACTCCTGGTGGAACGACAAGGCGGTTTACTACCGCAAGATGGAAAAGATCCCCGACAACATCGGCACCGCGGCCAACGTGCAGGCGATGGTCTTCGGCAACCTCGGCGAAACCTCGGGCACCGGCGTGGGCTTCACGCGCGACCCCGGTTCGGGCGAGAAGGTCTTCTACGGCGAGTATCTGATCAACGCGCAGGGCGAAGACGTGGTGGCCGGCATCCGCACGCCGGAGCCGATCGCGCACCTCGAACAGCAGATGCCCGAAGCGTACAAGGAACTGCGTGAGATCACGGGCATGCTGGAAAAGCATTACCGCGACATGCAGGACTTCGAGTTCACCGTGCAAGAGGGCAAGCTGTACATGCTCCAGACACGCAACGGCAAGCGCACCGGTCCGGCGGCCGTCCGGCTCGCCGTCGAAATGGTGCAGGAGGGCCTCATCACCAAGCGCGAAGCGGTGATGCGCGTGGCCCCGTCGCAACTCGATCAACTGCTGCACCCTGTCTTCGACGACAAATCGCTCAAGGCGCTCGGCGTCCTCACCACGGGCATCGCCGCCTCGCCCGGCGCCGCCGTCGGCAAGATCGCTTTCTCGGCGGAAGACGCCGTGGTGCTCAGCAAGCACGCGCCCGTCATCCTCGTTCGCAAGGAGACCACACCCGACGACATCCATGGCATGGACGTCGCCAGGGGCATCCTCACCGCGGTGGGCGGTAAGAGCTCCCACGCAGCCGTAGTCGCTCGCGGCATGGGCCGTCCGTGCATCGTCGGTACCAGTTCGATGTCCATCGACACCAAGGCGAAGAAAGCCACGGTGAAGTCCGGTGACAAGCTCGTCGCCCTCAAGGAAGGCGACTGGATCTCCATCGACGGCACTACCGGCCGCGTCTATATTGGCCAGGCCAAGACGAGCGAGCCCGACCTCAAGTCCGGCGTGCTCGCCAAATTCATGGAGTGGGTCGACGAGTTCCGCGGCGGCTTCGGCGTTCGCGCCAATGCCGACATTCCGCGCGACGCCAAGGCCGCCCGCGGCTTCGGCGCCGAGGGCATCGGCCTC
>CAYUZM010001248.1:0-587 GCA_964449665.1 uncultured Solibacteraceae bacterium | reverse complement strand
CACCGAGCATATGTTCTTCGAGCCGGAGCGCTTGCCGCACGTGCAGGCGATGATTCTCGCCACTAATGAGAAAGACCGCAAGAAGGCCCTGCTGAAGCTGCTGCCCATGCAGCGGAAAGATTTCGCCGGTCTCTTCACGGCCATGGACGGCTACCCGGTTGTGATCCGCACGCTCGATCCGCCGCTCCACGAGTTCCTTCCCAAGCGCGAAGACCTCATGGTGGACATCACCAAGCTTCCCTACGCCGACGCCAAGGAGAAGAAGGAATTCTCCGCGAAGTACGGCATGCCGGTGGGCGAACTGAAGAAGGGCCTCCCCGCGCTGCTGCACCGCGTGGAAGAGTTGCACGAGTTCAACCCGAGGCTCGGCCACCGCGGCTGCCGCCTCGGCATCACCTATCCCGAGATCACGGCCATGCAGGCCCGCGCCATCTTTGAAGCCGCCGTACAGGTGGCCAAGAAGGGCGTGAAGGTCATTCCCGAAGTCATGATTCCGCTCATCGGCTCGGCCGCCGAGTTGGAACATCAGAAGAAGATCGTCGTCGACATCGCCGTGGCTGCGCCGAAAACCGCGCCGCGCCCAGCCC
>CAYUZM010001247.1:0-1969 GCA_964449665.1 uncultured Solibacteraceae bacterium | reverse complement strand
CCAGCCCGCCACAACAGCGAGCGCCAGACCCTGGATGGAGGGGTCGAATAGAATCACGCTCGAACCAACCACCACCGCCGCCGCGCTCAGCATCATCGGCCGGAAGCGCACGGCGCCCGCGTCAATGACAGCTTCGTCCAGCGGCATTCCCTCGCGCAGGCGCAGTTCGATGAAGTCCACCAGGATGATCGAATTCCGCACCACAATGCCCGCCCCCGCAATGAAGCCGATCATCGTCGTCGCGGTGAAGAAGGCGTTCAACAGCCCGTGCGCCGGCAGAATACCCACCAGCGAAAACGGAATCGCCGTCATGATCACAAGCGGTGTGATGAAGTTCTCAAACCAACCCACCACGAGCACATAAATCAACACCAGCACCGCCGCGAACGCCAGCCCCAGATCGCGGAAGACCTCATAGGTGATGTGCCACTCGCCGTCCCATTTGATCGCGTACTTCGACGCGTCCTCGGGCTGCGAGGCCGTGTACTGCTCCACCGCATAGCCCTCGGGGATCTTGATCGCATCCAGCTTCGGCGCGAGCGCTAGAATCGCATACACGGGAGCCTCCATCGCGCCCGCGACATCGGCCGTCACATACGTCACCGGCATCAGATTCTTGTGATAAATGCTGCGGTCTTCCACCGTCTCCACCATTCGCGTGATCTCGCCCAACGGCACCAGGCCTCCGGCGCGCGTGGGAATCCGCAACTGGCGTATGCGCTCAACGTCGGACCGCGAAGCCCGGTCCAGCCGCACCATCAACGGCACATCTTCCTTCGCCGAAGCGTCGTGAAGCAAGCCCGCCACTTCGCCAGCAGCGGCAACACGCAACGTTCGCGCCACGTCGTCGTCCGTGATTCCGTGCAGCGCCGCCTTGTCGCGATCCAGCACCACGCGGCGTTTCACCTGCGGCTCTTCCACATACCAGTCCACATCCACCACGCCATCCACGCTCTCAAACTGCCGCATCACTTCGCGCGCCAGCGCCACGCGCCGCTCTTCGTTGGGGCCATACACCTCGGCCACCAGAGTCTGCAATACCGGCGGTCCCGGCGGTACCTCTGCCACCTTCACATTCGCGCCCATCTCGCGCGCCATCGGCGTGATCGCCACGCGCACCGCCTTCGCAATTTCGTGCGACTGGCGCTTCCGCTCGCCCTTCTCCAACAGGTTCACTTGCAAGTCCGCCACGTTCGCGCCCGCGCGCAAATAGTAGTGCCGCACCAGCCCGTTGAAATTGAATGGCGACGCGGTGCCCGCATAGCTTTGCACGTTTATCACCTCGGGCTCGCGCAGCACCGCTTCGGCCAACCGCCGCGTCACCTGCGCCGTGCGTTCCAACGTCGTGCCCTCCGGCATGTCGACAATCACCTGGAACTCGCTCTTGTTGTCGAACGGCAGCATCTTCACCTGCACGAACTTCACGTAGATCAGCGAACACGCGCCGAGCAAGAGCACCACCACGCCGGCCAGAAATCCCCAACGCATCACCGGCACATGAATCAGCTTGCCCATCCACACGCGATACCAGCGCGTGAACCGGTCTTCGCCCTCGCCATGCGCATGCCCACCGCCCGCGCCCATGATGCGCACCGCCGCCCACGGCGTCACGATGAACGCCACGAGCAGCGAGAACACCATTGCTGCCGTCGCGCCAATTGGAATCGGCCGCATGTACGGTCCCATCAAGCCGCTCACGAATGCCATCGGCAGAATCGAGGCGATCACCGTCAGCGTCGCCAGAATCGTCGGATTGCCAACCTCGTCCACCGCCTCCACGGCGATCCGCGCGAGCGATTTCGACCCGCTTCCCGGCAGCCTGCGATGACGCACAACATTTTCCACGACGACAATCGCATCGTCCACCAGGATGCCAATGGAGAAGATCAGCGCGAACAGCGTGATCCGGTTCAGCGTGTAGCCGTAGAGGTAGAAGACCGTCAGCGTCAACGCCAGCGTCACCGGAATC
>CAYUZM010001246.1:0-1970 GCA_964449665.1 uncultured Solibacteraceae bacterium | reverse complement strand
CCGTCTCAAGAACAAACCCCCCACCTCAACCTCCGATTCAGCACGACCCCAAACAGATACGGCAGCTCCACCACAAACCCGCGAACCGGCCCCGCCCGCCCCCTCAACCCCAAAGAGAACATGGGCGAATTCGACCCCTCCCAGGGCCGCAACGCCCCCTTCTACGGCCGCAATATCTCCATCGGCAAAACCTGGATCATCCGACCCACGATCATCAACGATGCCCGCGTCGGCTACTACCGCCGCTACAACGTCACCGAAGTCCCCGGCTATGGTGAAAACTGGTCGCAGAAGCTCGGCATTCCCAACCACCAGAACGTCGTCGTCCCCGGCTTCGGCGGCTCCTCCACGGACCGCTACAGCGCCAACACCATCAACGGCATCTACGGCGCAAACCCCAGCCGCCAGGTCAACGAAACCCTCTCGTTCCGCAATGACACCTCCGTCATCCGCGGCGCGCATGCCTACAAGTTCGGCTACGAAATTCTCCGCTTCCGCTTGAACAACGCCGTCCTCGCCAACGCCACCCAGTACAACTTCGCGGGCGTCACAGCCGGCCTCCAGGCCAACGGCGTCGCCGTCCCCAACACCGGCAACACCTTCGCCGGCTTCCTCACCGGCTACGTCCAGTCCGCCGTCTTCCGTGGCGAAACCACAAGCTGGTTGCCCCGCTCCTCCATCCACAGCTTCTACATCCAGGACGACTGGAAGGTGAACCCGGAACTCACCTTGAACCTGGGCCTGCGCTACTCCAACGAGTCACCGTTCAACACCAAGTACGGCCTCATGTCCAACTTCGACCCCACCGCCACCGACTCGCTCACCGGCCGTCCCGGCGCAATCACGCATCCCACCAGCGGCCTCAATCGCCGCGACAACAACAACTTCAATCCCCGCGTCGGCGCCGCCTGGCACCCCCTTGAAAAATGGGTCTTCCGCGGCGGCTTTGGCATGTACACCGTCGATGTGAAGTTTCCCTCCGGCCGCGGCCAGTACGACGAATACCTCGCCATCGCCAACCAGGAACCGGAACCCGGCAACCCCACGCCCATCTACCAGATCAGCCGCGCGACCGCCCCGCCTCCGTTCCTCATTAATTCCAACCTCTCGGCCCCCTTCCGCGGCACAAACTACAGCAACCGCGGCGTCGAATGGTGGGACGCCAACTTGCGCAACCCCTACACCCTCAACTGGAACGGCAGCGCCCAGTTCGAATTCACCCGCGACTACCTGATCGAGTTGAGCTATCAGGGTTCGGCCGGCGTCGGACTCGTCGAACGCTGGCAGTACAACACCTTCCCGGTCGACTTCGCCTCCGGCAACCCCACCCTGCAAAGCCAGGTCCTCGCCGCCGCCCAGAACTACCGCCCCTTCCCGCAGTTCGGCAACGTTTTCCTGCGCTCCAACCAGGGCCACTCCACGTTCCATTCGGCAACCATCAAACTCGAAAAGCGCCTCTCCAAAGGCATCTTCTTCAACACCTTCTACACCATGTCCAAGTGCATCAATAGCCAGGACACCGACAACGCCGGCTCGGGCGTCGATCCCCTCAACAACCGCGCCCTCGAAAAAGGCCGCTGCGGCTACGACCGCAACCACCGCTTCATCGGCGTCGTCGACTACGAACTCCCCTTCGGCAAAGGCAAGCGCTGGGCCAACGGCGGCGGCTGGAAAAACTGGATCGTCAGCGGCCTCAAACTCTCCTGGATCCAAACCATGGAGTCCGGCAACCCGCTCAACTTCGGCTTCTCCAACAGCCCCTATAACTACTACCCTGACTTCGCCGGCAGCCGCCGCCCCGATATCGTCGGCCAGCCCGACTACAACTTCGGCAACTGGAACAATGGCGGAGGCGACCGCTTCACCCGTCCCCAGAGCCTCCCCGCCGTCATCGACATCAACGCCTTCGGCCTCCCCGGCGGCTGCGGCAGCGCCACCACCGCCGTCAACCCCGGCCAGTGCAACTTCCG
>CAYUZM010001245.1:0-1973 GCA_964449665.1 uncultured Solibacteraceae bacterium | reverse complement strand
AGGCGCATTGCGAATCTGGTGGTGTCCACGCGCGGCGAGGTAACCACGCCCTAGCGGGGTGTGGGGACGAGGCGTGGGGAGGAGAGGTCCGTGAAACGACTGAATGTCGCCCTCATTGGAACGAAGTTCATGGGAAAGGCCCATAGCAACGCCTGGCGGCAGGTGAGCCGGTTTTTCGATTCCGGAGTGACGCCGGTATTGAAGGTCGCTAGTGGCAAACATCGGGAGTCGCTCCAAGCGTTCGCGGATCGCTGGGGATGGCAGTCGGTAGAAACGGACTGGCGCGAAGCCGGACGGCGGCCGGACGTAGACATTGTCGACATCTCCGTGCCGACGTATCTTCACCGCGAGATCGCTGTGGAGGCGGCGCGGGCCGGGAAGCATATCTTTTGCGAGAAGCCGATGGCGCTGAACGCAGGGGAAGCGGGAGAGATGTTGGATTCCGCCGAAAGGGCCGGGGTTGTTCACTACCTTAATCACAACTACCGACGCGCGCCCGCAGTGGCGCTGGCGAAGAAGTGGATCGAGGTAGGCAAACTCGGCCAAATTTACCACTGGCGCTCGTGCTACCTGCAGTCGTGGATCATGGATCCACAGTTTCCGCTCACCTGGCAGTTGCGCCGTGAGACAGCGGGCTCGGGTCCTCACGCGGACCTAAACTCGCATCTCATCGACCTGGCACGGTTCCTCGTGGGCGAGATCGCTGAACTGTCGGCGATGACAGCGCGGTTTATTCCGCAGCGGCCGATTCCCGACGAAGCCTCCAGCGGGGCGTTCCAGGCGGGCGCTCAGGCTGGAGGGGTGGGAGATGTCACGGTGGACGATGCGGCCTTTATGCTGGCCCGGTTCGACAATGGCGCGCTCGGTTCCTTTGAGTCGTCGCGCTTTGCCACGGGCCGGAAGAACTACAACTGCTTTGAGATTTACGGCAGTCGCGGGAGCCTGGTATTCAACCTCGAACGAATGAACGAATTGCAGTACTTCTCGCAGGACGACCCGCAGGATGGCCAGGGCTTTCGGACGATTCTGGTTACTGAGTCCGTGCATCCCTACATCGACCATTGGTGGCCTCCAGGGCACATCATCGGATATGAGCACACCTTTGTCCACGCGGCGCACGATTTCCTGCAGGCAATCGCCCAAGGCAAAGAGGTGACGCCGAACTTTCGTGATGGGCTGCGCGAAATGCAGGTCATCGACGCGGGGCTGCGGGCGGCGCAAACCGGCCGGACGGTCGAGGTGGCGCGTTGAAGCGGCTGTGGATACCGCTGGTGTGCGTGTGCGTCTACGCTGCCGGGCCCGCCGAATACAAGACCGTTCCAGCGGCCAGGCCGGATGAGCTGACGCCGGCGAATGGCCGACCAAACGCGAGGACGTTCACCACATGGAGCCGCTCGCACGGGGACGCGGGCTCACGACGCTATTCCAACCTGCGTCAAATCCATCGCGGCAATGCTGCAAAGTTGCAGGTGGCCTGGACGTATCGCTCGGGCGACGGCAAGGGGAACATCCAAGCCAATCCGGTTATTGTGAACGGTCGGATGTTCGCGCCGACGGTAGGCGGGAGCATTGTGGCGCTCGATGCGGCCACAGGCAAGGAGATCTGGCGCACACCAATGGGCAAACAGCCAGCCTATCGAGGCATGGTGCATTGGGCTGGCGGTGGCAAACAGGAGGCCCGTCTCTATTTCCATGCAGGGGCGTATCTGCACGCAATTCGCGCAAGCGATGGTAAGCCGGTGAGCAGTTTCGGCGAAGGAGGGAAGGTGCAGGCCAATGGCGTCGTGGCGCCGGTGATTTCCGGTGAGGTGCTGGTCTCGGGCCTGTGGAATCTTGTTAAGGGCTTTGACCTGCGTTCAGGCAAGGAGTTGTGGAGTTTCCAGGTCCTGCCCGAGACGGGCCCGTTCGGTGTGGAGGAGTGGAAGCAGCCGCGCACGGGCGGGAACATCTGGGGCGGAATAGCGGCCGACGTG
>CAYUZM010001244.1:0-1978 GCA_964449665.1 uncultured Solibacteraceae bacterium | reverse complement strand
GCGGGACAAAAGAGACTGATCATACTCGCCCGGATCGGCGTGATCTGGGCGCTTGTCATTTTCGGACGGCTGGTGAACCTGCAAGTGGTGCGGCACGATGAGTACGTCAAGATGGCGAGCGGCCAGCACGAGCGCGAGCAGGAGGTGCAGGCGCCACGCGGGGAGATTCTGGACGCGCAGGGGCGGCGGCTGGCGATGAGCGTGCAACTGGATTCGGTTTCGATCAATCCGCGCGCGCTGGCCGATGCGGGAGTCGCGGCCGATGTGCTGGCCCGCGTGCTGCACATAAATGCGAAGGATTTGCGGGCGAAGATTCAGGACTTCCAGAAACGCAACAAGGCGTTCATGTGGGTGAAGCGGACGATTTCGCGTGACGAGAGCGAGCGGCTGCGGGCGCTGGAGTTGAGCTGGGTGGACCTGCTGAAGGAAGGCAAACGCGTTTATCCGAACGGGACGCTGGGGGCGAACCTGATTGGCGCGGTGGATCAGGAGCAGAGCGGGAACGCGGGCATCGAAGCGGGCCTGAACGACGATTTGCGCGGGCGCAACGGGCGCGTGCGGATGACTACCGACGTAAGGCGGCGCGGGTTGGACACGCATGTGGAAGTGCCACCGGTGCCGGGCCGGACGGTGGCACTGACCATCGACAGCCGGCTGCAGTTTGTCACCGACCAGGCGCTGGCGGCGGCGGTGCTGCGCAACAAGTGCACGTCGGGGAGCGTGGTGATCATGGACCCGCGCAACGGGCACATTCTGGCGATGTCGAGCTATCCGACGTTCGATCCGAACGCGACGCCAGAGTCGGCGCAGGATCTGGCGCGGCGGGTGAACCAGGCGACGAGCGTGCCGTTTGAGCCGGGCTCGGTGTTCAAGACGTTTTCTTGGGCGACCGCCTATGAAGTGACACGGCTGCGGCCCACCGATGGCTTCAGCGGCGGAGGCGGGTTGATCAACGTTTTCGGGCAGGTGATTCACGATCACCACCGCTACGGCGCGTTGACGATGGAAGACGGATTCGTGCTTTCGAGCAACGTGGTGGCGGCGCAGGTAGGACTGGCGGTACGGCCGCAGAACCTGCATAACTATCTCACGTCGCACTTCGGGTTCGGCAAACGGACGGGACTGCCTCTGCCGGGCGAATCGCCGGGGATGGTGCGGCCGCTGGGGCGCTGGAACAAAGGCTCGGTGGCTTACGTTTCGATGGGCCATGAGATCGGCACGACGACGGTGCAACTGGCACAGGCGGCGTCGGTGATCGCCAACGGCGGCTTCCTGGTGCAGCCGAAGCTGGTGCTGTGGAAGAAGCGCGCGGGCGAGGAGCCGGTGCATGAAAAAGCGGTGCAGCCGCGGCAGGTGGTTCGTCCGGAGACGGCGATTCTGATGCGCCGGATGATGGAGCAGGTGGTGCTGCGGGGCACGGGCAAGAACGCCAAGATGGACGGATTCACGGCGGGGGGAAAGACGGGATCGGCGCAGATTTTCGATTTGCAGTCGCGGCGCTACACGCACATGTACAACGCGTCGTTCCTGGGTTTTGCGCCGGCCGTGAGCCCGAACGTAGTGATTGTGGTGACGCTGAACGGAGCCAAGGAGTTTGGCGGCGTGCTCGCGGCTCCGGTGTTTCGCGAGATCGCCGAGGCGACGATGCGGATTCGGCGCGTGGCGCGCGATATTCCCGATGTGGAGCCCGTGAAGCCGGCGGCTCCGGAGCCGGAACGCATGCTGGCCGATGCGAGCGATGCGCCGGCGATGGCCGACCGTGAAGTAGCCGAAGCCTTACAGGCGGCCGCCGAGAGCGCGGCGAACGGAGTGGTGGTGGGGCCGCGCGTGCCGGACTTCAAGGGCATGACGTTGAGCGCGGTGTTGCGCGAGTGCGTGAGTTTGGGGCTTGAGTTGGAGACGGTGGGGCGGGGGCTGGCGCGGGGCCAGACGCCGGCGCCGGGGCAGTTGATCGCCAGCGGCGACCGGATTCGCGTGA
>CAYUZM010001243.1:0-1981 GCA_964449665.1 uncultured Solibacteraceae bacterium | reverse complement strand
CCTCGCTGCACAAGTCGACGGCGATCTTGAGCGCGGCTTCCGTGGTGCGCTTGCCGGAGCGCGTCTGCAGCATCCACAGACGTCCGTCCTGGATGGTGAACTCGATGTCCTGCATGTCGCGGTAGCGGCTCTCGAGCTTGGCGAACACCTCGCTGAGCTGGCGATAGGTGTCAGGCATCAGGGCCTCGAGGGACGGCAGTTTCTCGCCGGCGGCCTTGCGGGCGGCCTCGGTGAGTGGCTGTGGCGTGCGGATGCCGGCCACCACGTCCTCGCCCTGCGCGTTGATCAGGAACTCGCCGTAGAACTCGCGAGCGCCGGTCGAGGGATTGCGCGTGAAGGCGACGCCGGTGGCGGAGCTGTCGCCGAGGTTGCCGAACACCATGGCCTGCACGTTGACGGCCGTGCCCCAGCTGTCGGGAATGCCGTGCAGGCGCTCTCGGGCTGTATGCAGCGTGCGCGTAACTTCGCTCGTGGAGACGCCGGCGGGAAGCGTGAAGTTGATCCAGATGCTGCCTTCATTCAACTCGGGCAGAAACTCGGAGCCAAGTTGAGGTAAAAGGACGAGGCTGCCGGCGAGGGCGGCGCCGGCGACGGCCAGCACGAGCATGGGACGCGCGAGGGCGGGCTTCAGGACGGCGCGGTAGACCCGGTGCGAGAAGCGGACGAGGGTATTCTCTTTCTCCGGTCCGCTGTTCTTCATCAGGTAGACGCAAAGCACCGGGATGAGCGTGAGCGAGAAGACCAGTGAGCCGATGAGCGCCGACGTGATCGTGTAAGCCATGGGCGCGAAGATACGGCCCTCATGACGCTGCAGAGTGAAGATCGGCAGGTGGGCGAGGATGATGATGAGCATCGAAAAGAACGTCGGCCGGCCGACCTGGCTGGCGGCCTCGGCGACAAGCTCTTTGAACGACGCGTACTTGTGCCGCTCGTGCGAGGCGTGGCGGAAGATGTTTTCGACGACGATGACCGCGCCGTCGACGATGATGCCGAAGTCCATCGCGCCGAGCGAGAGAAGGTTCGCCGGAATGCCTTTGATGGTGAGTCCGATGAAGGTGGCCAGTAGTGAGAGTGGAATGACAATGGCGACGATGAACGCCGGGCGCACGCGGCCGAGAAAGAGAAACAGAACGAGCGTTACGAGCAACGCGCCTTCGCCCAGGTTTTTGAAGACCGTCTTCAGCGTGTTGCCGATGAGCCAGGCTCGGTCGTAATACGGTATGAGTTGGACGCCTTTCGGAAGGATGCTTCGGTTCAGCTCATCGATTTTTGCTTTGACGCCTTCAAGAACGATGGAGGGGTTTTCGCCCTTGCGCATAAGAATGGTGGCATTGACGATGTCGTCGTTGGCGTCCATGCCGACGATGCCCTGCTGCTGTTGGAATCCGGTTTCGACCATGGCCACGTCGCCCACGAGTACGGGCACGCCGCCGCGTTCGGAAACGACGACGTTGCGGATGTCTTGCGGCGAACGAAGCAGGCCGACGCCGCGAATGATGAACTGCTGCTCGCCCTGCTCGATGTAGCCTCCACCGGCGTTCATGTTGCCGCGCTCGAGCGCGTCGAACACCTGACGCATGGCAAGGCCGTGGGATTTGAGCCTAGTGAGGTCGGGGACGACCTGGTACTGCTTAATGAAGCCGCCGCGCACAACGACATCGGCGACGCCGGGGACGAGCTTGAGATTGCGCTCGACGACCCAATCCTGGATCGTTCGCAACTCCATGGCCGAGTGTTTGTCCGACTTCAGGTAGACGCGATAGATCTCGCCGATGGGGCTCGAAAGCGGTGCGAGTTCCGGGCGAATTCCTTCGGGCAACTCGACGTCGCGCAGGCGTTCGAGCACCTGCTGGCGGGCAAAGTAGTTGTCGGCATCGTCGTCAAAAGTGATGTAGGTCGACGATAGTCCGTACTGGGTGTGCGAAAAGACGCGCAGCGAGTGGGGACACCTGGCGAGGGCGATCCCGAGCGGAAAGGGGAT
>CAYUZM010001242.1:0-1983 GCA_964449665.1 uncultured Solibacteraceae bacterium | reverse complement strand
CGGCGGCGTCGATCTCTTCGGAGCGCTCGATATGGGCGCGGGCCTGGGCTCCGGAGGCGGCCGTGCGGACGGTGAAGCCGCGTTTTTCGAGGATGCGTTGGAAGGCGAAGCGGGTGACCGGATCGTCTTCGACGAGGAGAACGACACCCGCCGGACGCGAGGCGGCGACGCCGACGGCGTGCGGGACTGGGGTGGCGGTGGTCATGCCCACGATCTCTTCCACAGGTACTCTTCGGCCCAAAGCCCGCAACCCATCCGATAAAGACACGCCCGGCTTCGCCGATGAGCACAATGACGATGGACCAGACACGGAGCGAGGCGAAGGGCGCCACGGCGGGCGCGGTGGATTTTCCGGGCGGCGCGGATGTGGAAAGCGTGGAGGCGATGCGCGTCCAGATTCTGGAGCGGTTGAGCGAGACCGAGCCGGTGCTGGTGGCCAACTGCAGCCGGGTGGAGCGCGCGGGGACGAGCGTGCTGCAACTGCTGCTGGCGGCCGAGGCGGCGTTGGCGCTGCGCGGGCGGACGCTGCGGCTGGCGGGGCTGAGGCCCGAGTTCCGGCGCGATTTGCAGGACGCCGGGATGCGCGGGTGGTTTCTGGAGGCGCCCGCGGCGGGTGGAGGCGCCCGCGGCGGGTGGGGGCGGGTGAGCGGGCAGGAGCGGGTGAGTGGGGCGACGGTGAGCAGGGCGTGTGAGTGAGTAGGGCGTGTATGTGCGCCGGGCGCGAGAGTGGCCTGGGACGCCTAAGAAGGAGTTCGATTTGTGGCGAAGAATGTACTGATTGTGGATGACTCGGCGTCGATGCGGCAGATGCTGCGATTCACGCTGCAGAAGGCCGGGTTCAACGTGACCGAGGGCTCCGACGGCAAAGAGGGCTTGCGCCAGTTGCCGTTGAGCAAGCCGGACCTGATCATTACCGACCTGAACATGCCGAACATGGACGGGCTGGACTTCATCCGGGGCGTGCGGGCACAGGCGAATTTCAAGTTCACGCCGATTCTGATGCTGACCACCGAGAGTGAGGACGCTATGAAGCAGGCCGGGAAGTCGGCCGGGGCGACGGGGTGGATTGTGAAGCCGTTTCAGCCGGAGCGGTTGTTGCAGGTGATTGCGCGGGTGGTGCCGTAGCGTCGGGGGTAGGTGGACGGGCCGCGAGGGCTATCCTGCGGCTTGGGTGGGGGCAGTGGCCCGGCCGCGAGGTTTATCCTGCGGCCTGCGCGGGGGGGCGGTGGACCGTCCGGGAGGGTTGTCCTACTGATTGCGGGAGGCGTTCCGTGGGCTAACCGCGAGGGGTGGCCGGGAGGGCTGGCCTACGGCTTGCGCGAGGCGGGCGATGGAATCGAGCATGGCTTCGCGATCGAACTTGCATTGCAGCTCGCATCCTTCATAGCCGGGGGGCGTGGTGGCGGCGGGTTGAGAGAGCAGGGTCAGGACGCCGATGCCGTGTTCGGCGGCGTGCTGGCGGAGGGGGAAGCGCAGGCGGGCGGTAGGGTTGCCGGAGGGGTTGCCGGAGCGCGGCGAGCCGGGGCGGAGTGTTTCGCCGGGGCCGGGGGGTTCGACAAGCTCGAAATCGGCGGCGAGGATATCAACACCAGCTTCCAGTTTGGCGGCGGCCTCTTCGCCCGAGCCGGCCTCGATGACGCGGTAGCCGGCCATTTCGAGATCGTTGCGGAGCAGCGCGCGCTGGAAGGGGCTGCGGTCGGCCAGGAGAATGCCGAGGCGTTTGTCACCGCGCGATTCGCGCACGGTGGGGTTAAGGCCGATGCCGGCGGCCTGGAGGACTGGGCGGAGGTCGAGGAAGTCGGTGACGCGGCCTGCGACGATGGCCGAACCCATGACGGCGGGGCGCTGGGAGCGGTCGCGGACGCGGATCTCTTCGTCGACGACGTCGAGGATTTCTTTCACGATGAGGCCGACGCCGGATTCGCCTTCGGCGAAGACGATGACGGGGAGCGGGTCCTGGGCGCACTCGACGGCGGCGGCGGG
>CAYUZM010001241.1:0-1983 GCA_964449665.1 uncultured Solibacteraceae bacterium | reverse complement strand
GCGTGATCTTTCGCGAAAGTCTGAAGCAGAGCGCGTTCGGCATCGTTTCCCTTGTGCTCTTCCAGTTCGTGTTGCGCTTGGACCTGAGCCGGCTCTTCCTGGCCATGCTGGGCGCCTACAGTTGGCTCTTCCTGTTGTTGTTCCGGCTGAACGCCGGTTGGATGGTGGGCTGGATTCGCAGCGGTTTCGGCGCGCCGCACTATGTATTGGTTGTCGGCAGCGGCGAGCGGGCGCGGCGGCTCGGCGAGCTGATCATGGGCAACGCGCGGCACGGCATCCGTCTGGCCGGGCAAATGGACGAGGGACGCGCCTCACAACCGGAGGCGCTCCAACAATACCTGGAACGCCAGGTGATCGACGAAATTATCTTCTGCGTGGAGAGCCCCCGCCTGCGCGAGTTGGAAGACACCATGCTCTTCTGCGACGAAGTGGGCGGGCGCACGCGCGTGGCCGTCGACTTCTTTCCGCATGTGAACAGCGACGTCTATCTCGACCGCCTGGCACACCTGCCGCTGCTCACCTTCTCGGCCGCGCCGCACGACGAAATCCTGCTTTTCCTCAAGCGCGCCACCGATGTGGTGCTGGCGGCAACGGCGCTGATAGTGGCGATGCCGGTGATGGCCGGCATCGTGCTTCTGATTCGCGCCAGTTCTCCCGGGCCGGCGATCTTCCGCCAGACGCGCTGCGGACTGAACGGGCGGCGGTTCGAATTCTACAAGTTCCGCTCCATGGTGATGAACGCCGAGGAGATGAAGCGCGAACTGGAGCATCTGAACGTGAAGCAGGTGGCGTTCAAGATTCCCAACGATCCGCGGCAGACCGCCATCGGGCGCTGGCTGCGCCGGTTCTCGATTGACGAGTGGCCGCAGTTGTGGAACGTGCTGCGCGGCGATATGTCGCTGGTGGGGCCGCGGCCCGCCGTGCCGGAAGAGGTCGAACGCTATCAACTCTGGCAGCGGCGGCGGTTGCGGATGCGGCCCGGGCTAACCTGCTTGTGGGCGCTCGAAGGGCGCGACGCGCTGGATTTTGAAACCTGGATGCGCAAAGACATGGAGTACATCGACAACTGGTCGTTGGGACTGGATTGGAAGATCATGCTTTTGACCATTCCCAAGGTGATGAGTGGAAGAGGAGCACATTAGCAATGGAACTCGTGCCGACACAAGACGAGGTGGTCAACCTGCTGCGCGCAACCGGCGCGCTGCGCGACGGCTTCTTCGAGTATCCGAACGGGCTGTATTCCAACCAGTATCTGCAGGTGGCGCTGGCGATGAGTTCGTTCCAGGTGCAGAATACGCTGGGCGTGGCGCTCAGCCGCCTGGTGCGGGCCAATCCCGAAATTCGCGCCGTCATTCACGAGCTTTCGATCGTGACGCCGGCCACCGGCGGGTTGCCCGTCGCCTATAGCGTGTGCGAGGCCTTGCGCGCCAAGCGTGTGTATTGGGCCGAACGCCAGAACGACGACGAACCGCTCGAGTTCCGCCAGTTTCTGCAGGTCGAACCGGGCGAAAAGGTCCTGCTGGTCGACGATATCCTCCGCAGCGGACAGAAGCTGACGGAATTGAAACGGCTGGTGGAGTCCAAGGGCTGCGAAGTGGTGGGTTTGGCGGTGATTGTGTATCAGCCGAATCCGCATTGCGCCAGCTTCGGTTCCCTGCCCTTCTACTACCTGGCGAAGCTCGATTCGCTGTATTGCGAGGACAAGGAATCGTGCGCCATCGTAACGCCGGGCAAGCCGCCGGTGAAGGTGCGGCAGTAGCGGGCAAGGGCAAATTCCCGCGAAAAGGCTATAGTCCGGGGGGCTTCCGGTCGAAAACATAAGGAGGAGATCTCCTCATGTTGCGCGCTCTGAAATCAACACTGGCTATTCTTGTGGGGCTGCTGGTCTACGGCACCGTATTCCAGCGGGACCTCGGTAAAGCCATGATAAGCAAGACCGTTGGCGGCGACCAGCCGTGCCCTTGGAAGCAGTTGGCGCAGTAT
>CAYUZM010001240.1:0-1986 GCA_964449665.1 uncultured Solibacteraceae bacterium | reverse complement strand
AACGCACACTCCCCCCAGATCCTCGGCTCCGCCGGCGCCGCCACCATCGGCCGCGGCCCCCTGCCCCGCATCGAAGGCTCCAAGCCCTGGACCTTCACCGGCCAGAAAAACGACATGTACCAGGCCGAACACGACGCTCTGTTCGCCGCCGTCCGCCGCAACGAACCCATCAACGACGGCATCTGGATGGCCACCTCCACCATGCTCGGCATCATGGGCCGCATGGCCGCCTATACCGGCCAGCAGATCACCTGGGAACAGGCCCTCAACTCCCAGGAAGTTCTCTTCCCCGACGGCTTCGACGGCGAAATGCGCGTCAACGTGCCCCCCATGGCCCGCCCCGGCAAAACGAAGTTCGCATGAGAGCCCTCGCGGGAACCTCAGCCACCTTCGCCGCGGCGCTCGCCCCCGCGGCTCGTTCCACCGCGGGGCTCTTCCTGGCGCGCCGTTCCCGCGCGGCTCGCTTCACCGCCGCCCTCTTCGCCCCGGCCGCCCTCTACGTCGCCGCCGCCCTGCTCGCGCCGCTCCCCCTGCTCGCGCAGAAAGGCTCCGTCGACCCCGCCAAAGAGAAGGTCACCGTCGAGGCCCTCCACAAGCGCATCGCCGCCGCCGCCGCCCCCGCCGCCGGCAAGCCCTACAAACACACCATCCCCGGCTCCGACATCTCCTATGAGATGGCGCCCATCCCCGCCGGCGAGTTCACCATGGGCACGCCCCCGTCCGAGCCCGGCCGCAACCCCGACGAAGGCCCCCAACACAAGGTCAAACTCGAAGCCTTCTGGATGGGCAAACGCGAAATTACCTGGGACGAGTACCGCCTCTTCATGTTCCAGAACCAGGCCAACGAAGTGCGCGGCGCCGACACCACGCTCGACGCCATCAGCCGCCCCACCCGCCCCTACGTCGAGATGAGCTTCGGCATGGGCATCAACGGCTACCCGGCCATTTCGATGACCCACCACGCCGCCAACAAGTACGCCCAATGGCTCAGCGCCAAAACCGGCCACTTCTACCGCCTTCCCACTGAAGCCGAATGGGAGTACGCCTGCCGCGCCGGAACCGATACCGCCTACTCATTCGGAAATGACCCCGCCGCCCTAAAGGACTACGGGGTCTTCGAAGCGAACGCCAACGGCCAGTACGCGCAGGTAGGCACCAAGAAGCCGAATCCGTGGGGCCTCCACGATATGCACGGCAACGTCATGGAGTGGACCCTCGATCAATACGACGCCAAATCCTACGCCGCCGCCCCCGCACTGTCGATCATGCCCTGGTCGCCCTCCAAGTCGCCCTACCCGCACGTCGCCCGTGGCGGCTCCTGGAGCGACGCCCCCCCCCAACTCCGCTGCGGAGCCCGCGCCAGCAGCGACCCCTCCTGGAAACAACAGGACCCCCAACTCCCCAAAAGCATCTGGTATCACACCGACGCTCTCTTCCTCGGCTTCCGCCTCGTCCGCCCCGTAAAGGTTCCCACGGCCGAAGAGATGTACAGGTATTGGAACAATGGCGTGGAGCAAGAGCCCTAGCCGGGCCGCCCGCTCAAACCCGGCCGCACGCCCTAACCGGGCCTCCAACGCCACTTGGCGCGACCGCCTCAACATGGCCGGCCGCACGAACCCGGCCACCAGCTCTAACCCGGTCACCCGCTCAAGCCAAGCCACCCGCCCTAGCCGGGCCGCACGCCTCAGCCCGGCCGCCCTCCTACTCCTCGCCGCCGGCGCTGCCTTCGCCGGCCCACCCGAACGCCAGGAAGCCGCCGAGCCCCACATGGGCACCCTCGTCCGCGTCGTCTTTTACGCCCCAGACGCCACCCCCGCCCGCGCCGCATTCGACCGCATCGCCGCCCTCGACCGCGCCCTCTCCGACTACAATCCCGAAAGCGCGCTCAACCAGCTCTGCCGCGCCCAATCCGGCCAACTCCAGGGCGTCCTCGCCCGTATCCTCCCCACCGCCCTCGCCCTCGCCCGCGACACCAACGGAGCCTTC
>CAYUZM010001239.1:650-1988 GCA_964449665.1 uncultured Solibacteraceae bacterium | reverse complement strand
ATTCCCGCTTTCTGCGCCAGCACCGGCAGCATCACACCCGCACCGGCGATGAACATCAAAAACATCCAGGGCGAGCATACGGTGGAAAAATCGGCGAGCTTTTTGAACCCCAGCATGGCAAGGACGACAACTACAGCGCCGATGCCGCACACCAGAAGGACAAAGCGGAAATCGTCGGGATACTGATGCACCTGCGCGGGAATACCCAGCGGAATGCGAAGGGCCGACGCCGAGACCGTGATCATGCAGCCGGCGAGGATGCAGAAGAGAAACGCATTGAGGACGTTATAGAGAACCGTAAAGACGGGACCTCCGATGCGGCGCAGATACCAGTACATCGTCAGGCGCGTGTCGACGGCGATGGGGGCGCAGAGCAGCGTCCAGGTGAGAACGGCGAGCAGGTTGCCCAGGGCGAGCCCGCCGAAGATGTCCACGACGTTCGCCCCCCAGTTGACAAAGAGGACGCCAATGACGAATTCGGTGGCAGCGACGTGTTCACCGGCATAGGCTCCGGCGAAGTAGCCGGGCCCGAGCAGGCGGTCTTCGCTGACGGGTTCACGATCGAACTCGTAGAGCTTGTCGAGTTGTTCTGCGGCGGTGGCGGCGGTGGAGACAGACACGACCCAACACAATACCAGCGTTGGGGTGTGCGTGTGCGCGGCGGCCGGCCGCGCGGGTCAGGGGAGAAAGAAAACCTGTTCGAGCGGGCGCATCTGCTTATCCGGAGTGCGCCCGTCGGAGTCGACGAAGAACTCCTTCATCGAGGCCTGCCACACGCCGTTGATCGCTGTTTCGGCCATGAGCCGGCGAGAGCGCTCGAAGTCGTCGGTCTCGACATAGCCGACGAGCATGCCGTCGTCACGAAGAAAAAGCGAGTAGTTGCGCCATCCGGAGTTGCGCAGAGCGTCTTGCATTTCGGGCCACACGCTGCGGTGGCGCTCGCGGTACTCATCAAGGCGCTCCGGCTTTACCTGAAGGACGAAGCAGACGCGTTGCATCAAGCCAGCAGTTCCTTCACCACCGTGCCGTGAACGTCGGTCAAGCGGAAGTCGCGGCCCTGGAAGCGGTAGGTGAGCTTGGTGTGGTCGAAGCCGAGTTGGTGGAGCAGCGTGGCGTGCAGATCGTGCACGTGCACTTTGTTCTTCACGACGTTGAACCCGAGTTCGTCTGTTTCGCCGAGCGACAGGCCCGGTTTCAGGCCGCCGCCGGCCATCCACATGGTGAATGCATTCGGGTGATGGTCGCGGCCATCGGGCGTGCCCGGGCCCTTCACCATTGGCTGTCGGCCGAATTCCGCGCCCCAAGTGGCGAGTGTGTCATCCAGCACGCCGGCGTGGT
>CAYUZM010001239.1:0-640 GCA_964449665.1 uncultured Solibacteraceae bacterium | reverse complement strand
GCGCCGTCGAGGCCTGGTCCGTATCCTTGCAATTGACCTGAATGTCTTTCACGAGAGCGCCGTGCTGGTCCCATGCTTCGTGATAGAGCTGTACAAAACGGACGCCGCGTTCGAGCAGGCGGCGGGCGAGCAGGCAATTGTTCGCAAAGGAGGGCTTGCCCGGTTCAGCGCCGTACATGTCGAGAACGTTCTTTGGTTCTTTCGAGAGGTCCATCAATTCAGGCGCGCTCGATTGCATGCGGTACGCCATTTCGAAGCTGTTGATGCGCGTTTCGATTTCGGGGTCGCCGGTCGCTTCCAGACGCATCTGATTCAAGGCGCGTGCCGAGTCGAGGGTGTCGCGCTGGAGCTGATCGTCGACGCCGGGAGGGTTTGAGAGGTAGAGAACAGGATCACCGGAGCTGCGGAACTGCACGCCCTGGTAGACAGTCGGAATGAAGCCCGATCCCCAGCAGGAGTTGCCACCGCTCGGCCCCTTCTTGCCGCTGGAGAAGACGACGAACGCAGGCAGGTCGCGCGACTCGGAGCCAAGGCCGTACAACGTCCAGGCGCCAAAGCTGGGCCGGCCGAACTGTTGCGAACCGGTGTTCATCAGCAACTGGCCGGGCGCGTGATTGAAGGCGTCGGTGACCATGCTCTT
>CAYUZM010001238.1:0-1991 GCA_964449665.1 uncultured Solibacteraceae bacterium | reverse complement strand
TTCTCTTGGTGGGCGTGGCGTTCTTTCTCGGTGGGCGCCGGCTCGGCCAGGCGGCAATATTTCTCGAACAGGATATTGAGGATCTCGGGCCAGGTGTTGCCGCCATCGATGATCAGGTAGTGCTCATCCGTCGGGTGGCGCCGGGAGATGTTGGGGGGGTTATCCAGGCCACGGGCCTCGATGGAGGCGAGGATCGAGTCGAATTTGGGGTTGCGCGACTGGCGCGGGTTGCGGTCATAAGGGCGCAACTGCGCCAGGGTGACGCGCTTGCGGGCCTTGGTGAGCGGGTCGCTGGGGTGGACGTCGCGGGCATCGTGATTGCCCACGTTCAGAAAGGCCAGTACATCGGCTTCGCTTAATTTTCCTTTGGCGTGAGTGGTCATATTAATACTCCGTGTGGCCGACTACGTCAGGGGCAACGGGACGCGCCACCTCCGCATCACTGGCCACCGGTTTCCAGACCGGTAACACGTCGGCCAAGTGGGGCAGCAGCTCATGCACCACCGCCAGATACGCCTCGTAGGCGGACGGGGTAGGGCTGTCGGCACGGCGGCGCACTTCGATGCGGTGGACCGGCAGGTGTCGTGCGGCGGCCCGCCGATAACTGGACATCGCCGGAATGGCGGCGGTGAGGATGCGGACCTTGCCATCGGAGGGGCCGTGGAATCGCTTACGCAGCACCGTGGCGATGGTCGAGGCGTCACTGGTGCGATCCTGGCGGTAGATCAGACCGGTCAGATTGGGGATATTGGGCATCGGGATGCCGATGCCGTCGGCCGGCTCCAGACTCTTCAACATCGCCACCGTGCCCCGGATAAACTCCTGCGAATCGAGAAATTCCGGGACGATGGGGGAGATCAGCTCATGGCAGGCCAGGATGATCGAATCCTGCAGGATGCCCCGGGCGCCCTGGGAATCAATGATGATGTAGTCGTACTCATCCTTGAGCTTTTTGAGCGCCGCCGCCAGATAAAAGGCGTGGTTGAACGATTCACGCAACCAGTCGAGCAACTTTTGCCCGACATCGTCGGAGATCACTATATCGAGGTTGTCGATCGTCGTGCGGGAGACGCAATCGTGGGGGTTGGCCGTGGTGACCAGTTGGCGTAAGCCGTGCGGCGCCTGATACCGCAGCTGATAATAACGGGAGAGCGATTGCTGATAATCCGCATCGATCAGCAACACCCGTTGCCCCATGTCGGCAAGAATACCGCCAAACTGGGCTGAAAAAGAGGTTTTTCCTACGCCACCTTTCGTGGAAACGACGCCGTATACCTTGGCCATATGGTCACCTGCAGAGTTAATCCTTATCCCTTGCAGGGTGGAGTGTCACGGAACACTGATACAACCGCACGGGTTTTACCCGTGTCCAACCATCCTAAAGTTTAATAATTTCAAACAGTTACCAAACCTGTAAAATTATCACACTTCGCATAATGTATATTATGTTAAATTACGTGCACACCTAATTCTTCACCCTTTACCCCGACACTGACCAATACCCGCCTGGCTACGCATACAATCCGGCAAGAGCCCTGGCTCGATCGTACTTTCTCCCGTTACGTTGCCTACAATCTCGCTGTTGTAAATCAATCGTGCTTCGCCTCTGACAGACTCACGCGTGACAACACACTCCTTCACGTCAGGACGTGAAGGCAGCTCATACATCGCCGGGCGCAGCAGTGCCCCGATAACACTACGCAGACCACGGGCGCCAGTACCGCGTGTGAGTGCCTGTTCGGCGATGGCACGTAGCGCATCGGGGGTAAATTTCAGGTTAATACCATCAAAGGCGAAGAGCCGCTGGTACTGTTTTGTAAGCGCGTTCTTCGGTTCGGTAAGGATATGCACCATGTCCTCAATGGTCGGCTCTTGCAACAGCGACAGCACATGAAAGCGGCCGATGAACTCGGGGATCAGACCAAAGCTTTTGAGATCGTCGGTGGTCAGTGACATAAGCGCCGCATTCTTGGTTTCGCTCTTTTCACTGC
>CAYUZM010001237.1:0-1993 GCA_964449665.1 uncultured Solibacteraceae bacterium | reverse complement strand
GCGCCGTATTGTAGGGCTGGTTCGAGGGCGCTTGTGGGAGCGGGCATGTGGTTAGTATCTGAAGCGGGTTCGACGAGTTCGGCAGGATCGTGATCGAGCACGCCTTGGTGATCGCCGTAGCGTTGCCGTCGGTGGCGCGAATCGTGAACGTCAGCGTGCCTTGCGCCTGGGGCGTGCCGAACAGGCGGCCCGTGGCTGTGAACCCCAATCCGGGAGGCAGCAGTCCGTCGAGATAGGCGAACTGCACGGGGGCCCTGCCGTTGACTGTCTCCAGTTGCGTCTCATAGCTCGTGCCGACGGTCCCCTGAGGAAGCGGACATGGCGTGGTGATCGCGTAGGTCTGCGCCCAAAGCGGCGCTTGCAGGGCGCAGCAAAGTGCGCACAAAATCCATTTACCGTTCAATGGTGCCTCCTGATGCGGCGCCTCACGGTTCGGCGCCATCCACCCATGCCGCCGGCGACTTCCAAGCCTGCCCGGGCTCGGCGGTGTGCCGGAGAGAGTCCGCCGGCGCAATTCTGCGCCAAGCCTCCAGCCTGGTCACCAGTTCGTCAACCAGCGCTGGATACTCCGACGCGACATCGTGGGTTTCGGTTGCGTCCTTATCGATTCGAAAGAGCGAAGTGCGGGTAAAGGACGCACGCGTCCCAATTTCCCGCACCAGTTTCCATTGTTCGCCGCCTTTGTCGCGGTGGACGGCGAAGTGAAACGCATTCGCGCTTTCGATCGAGAAAAAGATGTCTTCACGGGGCGCGGGTTTACCTGTTTGAATCGCGCGCCACATACTCTTGCCGTCGAGCGGATTGCGAAAGCGCGGCTTCAGGCCCGCCGCGTCGGCCAACGTGGGCAGCACATCCATGACGCTCATCACTTGCGAGAGCGTCTTCTTTGCCGGCACTTTGCCCGGAAAGCGAATCACGGCCGGAACGCGCGTTCCGCCTTCCCACGCACTGCCTTTTGCACCCCGCAACGGTTGATTGCGCGCACCCAGGGCGACGGGACCGCCGTTATCGGAGAGGAACAGCACCACGGTGTTCTCACGCATGCCCTCATTGTCGAGAATCGCAAGGACCTGTCCGATCGCCGTATCCATGCGGTCGACCATGGCGGCAAATGTGCGGCGCTTCTCATCGTTGATATGGGCGTACTTGGCGAGCAACTCCTCTGGCGCCTGCAATGGGGAATGCGGCGCGTTGAACGGCACGTAGAGGAACAACGGCTTTGCGCGGTCGCGCCCGCGAATCAGCCGGGAGGCCTCGTTCGCGATCAGGCCGGTTGTGTAGCCCTGCTCGCGGAGGGATTTGCCGTCGCGATGCCAGTCGAGCCCGTTGTCGCGCTCGTGCGTGTAGTAGTCGATCATGCCATTGACATGGCCATAGCTGTGCGCAAAGCCACGCGCGCCCGGCAGATACTTGCGGCTGTAGTGCCCGAGGTGCCACTTGCCGGTCAAGGCCGTCTCGTATCCCGCTTCCTGGAAATAATCCGCAATCGTGCGTTCGGCGAGCGGCAACCCGAATCGCACCCAGGGACGAACGACGGTGTAGCCGAGACCGAGCCGCAAGGGGTAGCGTCCGGTCATGAGCGCGGATCGAGTAGGCGAACACAATGGGAACGAATAGAACCGGTCCAGTTGTGTGCCCTCGGCGGCCAGGCGGTCAATATTGGGCGTTTGAATCTCGGACCCATGGAAGCCCACGTCGTTCCAGCCCAGGTCGTCGGCGAGGAACAGAACCACATTGGGGCGCTCGGCATGTCCCTGCGCCAGCGACGGCGCCGCGCTTGCGGCCAGCGACGCCAGGAAGGACCTTCGTTCCATGCGATGAGTATAATCCTTTGCATGAGAAGCTCCGCGTTGGCGCTCGCGATGTGGAGTTGCCTGGCAGCGGCTGACGCGCCTTGGCCTCAGTTCCGTGGGCCGGGCGGCAACGGTCTCGCCGAGGGCGCAACATTCCCCACAAAATGGAGCGCGAGTGAAAATGTGCGTTGGCGCGTGCC
>CAYUZM010001236.1:0-1995 GCA_964449665.1 uncultured Solibacteraceae bacterium | reverse complement strand
CGATCCGCGGCAACGTCACCAACTCCGGCAGCCTCGAGATCAACATGCCAGTACTCAACCTGGTCGACGAAGCGGGCAACCACATTCTGGAAATCGACGACGGCAAGGGCGTCGAAGAGTGGTACGGTCTCTACCGCGCCATCAAACCGGCCGACACGCTCCCCGGCCGCCTCCTGTTTGACACCAAGCCCGGCAACTACAAACTCCTTCTCTCCGACGGCGGCGACCTCGAGAAGGAAATAACCGCGCTGGTTTCGATTCCGCTGCGTCTGAAAGAATACGAGAAGTTTGAACCCGGTGTCGGCAAGAAGGAAGGCGAATAAGCTCGCGGTCGTCGCGGCGCTCTTGTCCGGAGCGCTTTGCGCTCAAGATGGGCCTGCGCCCGCGGGGCTCGCCATCGTCGATACCGTCCTCAGCGAAATCGAAGACGGCTCGCCGGCCGGCTCGGGCCATCGCTTCTATCCCGGCGAGACCATCTACCTCGCCTTTCGCGTGCAGGGCTACAAGCGCGAAGAGAAACAGGACGAGCGCCGGTTCCTCAAACTGAACTGGCGCGTCGAACTCCGCGACGCCGCCAAACGCCTCGTTGTGCAGCCGTCTACCGGCAAGGTCGATTCCGAACTGGCCGAGCAGGATAAGGAGTGGAAGCCCAAGCAGCACTGGCACACGCTTCTCCCGCCGCTCATGCCCTCCGGCGATTACCAGCTCACCATCGCGCTCACCGACGAGTACGCGGCCAAGGAAACCTCGCGCACGCTCACGCTCCCCGTCAAAGGCTACGACGTCGAGCCGAGCCGCGAGCTCATTGTCCGCAACATCCGCTACTATCGCGCCGAACCCGACGGCCAGCAGCCGCCGCTCGAACAGGCCATCTACCGCCCCGGCGACACCGTCTGGGCGCAGTTCGATATCACCGGCTTCCGCCTTGCCGACCTGAACCGCTTTGAGCTCAGCTACGGCATCGAGGTCCTTCGAGCCAGCGGAGAATCGCTGTACAAGGAGGAGGAAGCGGCGCGTTTGGCCGAGGCCAACTTCTACCCCAAGTCAGCCATGCCCGGCGCGTTCAGCCTCACTCTGACGCCCGACCTCGCCAAAGGGCCCTACATCGTCCTCCTCCGCGTGCGCGACGTGGCCGGCAATCAGACTTACGAGACCAAGACCTCGTTCACGGTCGAATAGCCGCCCGCGCGCCAACCGCCCACCCCGCCCCGCAAGCGCCGCTCCGCAACCGCTTCCCCGCCACCACGCGGCGACAACCGCCGCCCGTACCCGCCGCCCGGCGACGCCCCGCTCAGCAACCGCAGGCCAGCAACCACCCCCAGCGGCCACATGCTCAGCGACCGCAGGCCGGCACCCGAAGGCTCCGCAAGCGCGGGCCCCGCCACCACGCGCCCGGCGGGCCCCAGCCGCCGGACCCTGAGAAGTTCGCCCCCCTGGCCGCACCCCCATTTGTGGCTCTCTTCCGCACCTCCAGCGCCGCGCTCCACGGCATCCAGGCCCGGCTCGTGGACGTTGAGGTCGACATGTACCCCTCCGGCTCGGGCCGCGACTTCATCACGGTCGGCATGCCCGACACCGCCGTTCGCGAAAGCCGCGAGCGCATCAAGAGCGACCTGCTCAACTCCGGTTTCGGCTACCCCAACAAGAGCGTCACCATCAACCTCGCCCCGGCAAATGTCCGCAAGGAAGGCGCCGGGTTCGACCTGCCCATGGCCCTCGGCATCCTGGGCGCGATGGGCGTCGTCACGGCCTCGGCCGACACTCTGTTCGCCGGCGAGCTCTCGCTCGACGGTTCGCTCCGGCCCGTGCGCGGGGCCCTCTCGATGGCCGTCTGCGCGCGCAGCCAGGGCTTGCGCCGTCTGATCGTGCCCATCGACAACGCCGCCGAAGCGGCCGTCGTGGAGGGCGTCGAGGTCTTCGGCCTGGGCCATTTGTCGGAAGTGGTGGGCGTGCTCAGCGGGGCGCGCCCCGCCCAACCGGCGCGGCCCGCCACCC
>CAYUZM010001235.1:0-1996 GCA_964449665.1 uncultured Solibacteraceae bacterium | reverse complement strand
CGCCTTCCTCCTCTGGATGACGCAATACTTTGGCAGCCAACTCGCCTGGACCCTGGACATCCTCGGCATCCCCGTCCCGGAATACATGTAAATCGGCGCTTGACACTCGCCACTGTACACTGTACATATACAGTATACAGTGACCCCGCCGCCCTCCCTCTCGAACGACCTCGCCGCACACGAGCCGGCCGTCCGCCAGATCGCCTCCCAAATCCGTGCGCACATCATGGCCGGCGCCCTCGCCCCCGGCGACGAACTCCCCGGCGTCCGCCGCCTCTCCATCGACCTCGGCGTCCATTTCAACACCGTCGCCGAAGCCTACCGCCAACTCGCCGCCGATGGCTGGATCGACGTCGCCCACGGCCGCGCCGCCCGCGTCTGCAAACGCCCAAAACAGACCGCCGAGCCTGAAATCGCCGCCCGCATGTCCGGCCGCCTCGCCACGCTCCTCGCCGACATGCGCGCCGCCGGCATCCCCCTCAAACGCATCCGCCGCGAACTCGAACTCGCCCTGGAGGACCTCAAAAAATGAACACCCCCTTCCTCGTCATCGCGCCCGCCCTGGTCTTCGTCGCCATCGTCATGGACTTCCTTCCGCGCCGCCCGCGCCGCGGTCTCTACTTCGGCATCACCACCGGTGCGCAGTTCGCGCTCTCGCCCGAAGGCCGCGCCATCGCCAGCCGCTACCGCCTCGTCATCTGGGCCGCCTTCGCCATTGCCATGGGCTTGGCCTATGCGGGCTTCGCGCTGGCCGCCGTTCCCATCCAGGCCTCGCTCGGCCTGCTCGCCTGGCTCCGCGCCTGGCGCCGCGCCTCCCACCACGCCATCGCGCCCGGCACCGTGCGCGCCGCCCCGCTCCAGTACGACGAGCATATCTCTTCCTGGATCGCCCCCCTGCTGCTCGCCTCCTTCGCCATCCTTGCCGCCGCTGCCGTGTTTCTGTACGTCAACTTCAACGCGCTCCCCGATCGCTTCCCCACTCACTACGGCATGAACGGCAAAGCCGATGCCTTCGCCGCAAAGTCGTTTGCCAACGTGTTTCTGCCCCTCGTCGTCGGAGCCCTCGTCAGCGCCCTCATGGCACTCAACGTTTACGGCATCGCCTACGGCAGCCGCCGCGGCGGCTCTCCTGAAACCCAGGGATTCCGCATCGAACAGCGCCGCTTCCTCAGCCGCCTGCTCGCCGCCATCGGCCTCGTCGTCAGCCTCATGTGCTCCTACATCGCCGTCTCGCCGGTCACCAGCAACGTCGGGCTCCCCGGCGGCCCATGGGTGATCCCCGCCAGCGTGGCGGGCATCCTCGGCCTCTCGCTGTGGTCCGTGCTGCGCTGGCAGGAACACGCCGGAGGTCCCGGCGACGACACGCCCGACCAATGCTGGAAGGGCGGCATGATCTACTACAACGCCGAAGACCCCGCCCTTATGGTCGAGCGGCGTAACGGCCTCGGTTACACGCCCAACTTCGCCCAACCCCTTGGCTGGGCCATGATCGTGCTCGTGGCAATGCTCGTCGCCGCGCCTTTTCTGCTCCACTCGTTGGGCTAGCCGCACCCCTGCGATAAACTGGTAGCATCCTCATGTCACATCCGAATAGCTTCGGTTCGGCCGCCACTCTGCGCGTGGGCGGCAGCGACTATCGCATCTACCGTCTTGACGCGCTCGAAAAGGCCGGGGTCGCCTCGCTCGGCCGCCTCCCGGTGTCCATCCGCATCCTGCTTGAGAACACTCTCCGCATGGAAGACGGCGTCACCGTCCGCCCCGACGACATCAAGTTCGTCGCCGGCTTCAACGGCAAACCCGAACCACGCGAGATCTCCTTCATGCCCGCTCGCGTCCTGCTCCAGGACTTCACCGGCGTGCCCTGTGTCGTCGACCTCGCCGTCATGCGCGCAGCGCCCCAGAAGATGGGCGCCGCCCCCAAGCGCGCCAATCCCCACATCCCCCCCGACCTCGTCATCGAACACTCCGTGCAGGTCGATCCCTTCGGCCCCCAGGA
>CAYUZM010001234.1:0-1997 GCA_964449665.1 uncultured Solibacteraceae bacterium | reverse complement strand
AGGGTTTTCGCGGCGTCCACTGCGTGCTGGGCAGCGTGGAAGGGTTGAAGAAGTTCGTCGAGATCCAGGCCAGTCCCTATCACGGTCTGAACTTCTGCCAGGGCACGATCTGCGAGGGGCTCGACAACCCCGGCAAAGAAATCTGCGACGTCATCCGCTACTTCGGCTCCCGCAAGAAGATCTTCAACGTCCACTTCCGCAACATCCGCGGCAACCGCGAACACTACATGGAAGTCGGCCCCGACGAAGGCTCCGTCGATATGTACGAAGCCATGCTCGCCTATAAAGAGGTCGGCTATCCCTACATGGTCCACCCCGACCACTCCGTCTACTCCCCCTACGAAACCGGCGGCGAGTACACAGCTTTCGTCTACGGCTACATCCGCGCCCTCATCCAAGCCGCCGACCGCCACAGCTAAGTCCGGCTCACCAGCACCTGCCGCCTGTGCGACAGGCCTCCCGTCCTGTCCGCGTGAATCGGCGTCCATCGCCGGCGAACACGTTCATCACGGCCCTCTGACTGAACTAGAATCGAGGCATGCTCTTACGGCGGGCCTTTCTGTTATCGCCTGCCATTCCGTTCCTCCGGGGCCAGCAGCGTCAGCCAAGCATGTTTGCGGATGCCGAAGCATACGAGCGATTCATGGGTCGCTGGAGCCGTCTCGTTGCTCCCCTATTCGTGGACTTCACCGGTTTGCCGCCAAGAGGCCGGGTGCTCGACGTCGGCTCCGGCACCGGATCGTTGACGTTCGCAATCGCTGAACGTAAGACCCAGGTCCGAATCTTGGGGCTCGACCCGTCACAGGAATACGTCGCCTACGCGGCCAGCCGGAATCGCTTCGCCGATCGAGCGAGCTTTGAGGTGGGCGATGCCCAGCAGTTGCGTTTCACCGATGCGAGCTTTGATGCCGCCCTCTCGTTGCTTGTGTTCAACTTCATCCCCGATCCCAGGAAGGCGCTATCCGAGCTTCGTCGCGTGACCAAGCCGGGAGGCAAAATCTCGGCGGCCGTTTGGGATTATGGCGCGGGCATGCGGATGCTGCGAACGTTCTGGGATGCTGCTGTCGCCTCAGATCCGAAGGCTGAAAAGCTCGATGAGAAGCACATGCCGCTTTGCCGTGCGGGTGAGTTGGCCGCTTTGTGGAGACAGGCAGGATTGGAGAATGTCCGCGAGCGGTCGATCGGCATCAGAATGAAATTCGATTCGTTTCAGGATTTTTGGGATCCATTTCTCCTTGGACAAGGCCCGGCCGGCGCGTATGTGCGCCGTCTCGAAAGCAACCAGTTGCAGGCCCTGCGTACCGGCGTCCAACGGCTCCTCCCGTTCTCGGCGGGTGACTCGCCCTTCGTTCTTCCCGCCCGGGTGTGGTCGGTGCGCGGCATCGTCCCCAATCGCCGCTGACGGCGCAACATTACTCCCACCCCAATCGTTTCATCGGCGGCCGAAAATTGGGAATCACACCCCCCACCCCACCAAATCCTTCCCCCCCTCACCCACTTCCCCGCCCCCCGCCCACCCCCGCCGCACACCCCCATGCCAACCTGAACCCGATGATGACCCCAAAAAAGCCCATCTCCGAGGCCCGCCTCCGGGCCAACCGCGCCAACGCGAAAAAGTCCACCGGCCCCCGCACCCCCGCCGGCAAACAGCGCTCCTCCCGCAACGCCCTCGTCCACGGCCTCACCGCCCAATCCCTCACCCCGCGCGACCTCACCATCCTCGGCGAGAGCTACGACCTCCTCCCCCAAACCATCCGCGACTTCACACGCTCCTGGAATCCCCGCACCCCTTACGAGGCCAGCCTCATTCAAGACCTCGCCGCCCTCCACCTCCGCCTCTCCCGCTGCGCCCGCATGGAAACCGGCCTCTTCGACGCCGAAATGCCCAACGTCTCTCCCAACGACTCCCACGAATCCATCAGCCACGCCCTCTCCCAGGCCTTCATCGCCAACGAAGCCCGCTTCATGAACTGCTCCCGCTACGAAACCACCCTCTC
>CAYUZM010001233.1:0-1998 GCA_964449665.1 uncultured Solibacteraceae bacterium | reverse complement strand
CACCACCTCGAGGTCGTGTTTGAGTAGGTTTGTCCAACAGCTCATCGCGTACAGGGACCGGTCAACTGGGACCGCATGATTGAGGTGCGAGAGTTAGTTGGTAGTGCGCTCCAACGGCGCCGCCTCCCCCGAGCGATTTGACCCTAACTTTGGACGTTCAGCCCTCATTCGGTCCTCGGTGCATCCCCCAGCCGCTCGGTCAACGTCGCAACGAATTTAATCTCATCGCGTTGTGCCCTGCGAAGGCGCGTCCCCACAGGTTGGCGCCGTCGGGTGCTCGCCCCCGGCAACCGCCAACGCACTGGCTGGGATCCCTTAGGTAAGGCTTCGATCTCGAGCGTTTCCACCTCACAACGTAACAGGGGAGCCTGGCTGCGAGGAAGTGTCCGGGCGGCTGGGCAATCTAACCAACATCTGGTAGTCATCCAGGACGACGAGCGCCCCCCACACGAAGGCCGGCGGGCTGACTGTCCTCGGGCTCTACCAGCAGCGGCCGCTCGTGCACCGGATGCGTCAACCGCCGAAATTGTCCGATCTGAGCCGGACGCCCCAGGAAGTAGCCTTGTGCTTCGTCACACATCTCGTCCAGCAGGAACTCTAGCTCCTCGGCGGTCTCCACGCCCTCGGCCAAAACAGGGAGACCAAGCCCTCGTCCAAGACCGACCACCGCTCGCACGATGGTAGCGGCCTGTTGGTTGACATCGACAGACTTAATAAAGGACTTGTCCACTTTGATCTTGTCGAATGGGAAGGCTCGAAGGTTTGACAGAGATGAATAGCCGGTGCCGAAGTCATCCATTGCAATCCGGACGCCAAGACCTTTGACCGGCCGCAACGTGGCGACCGCTCGGTTTAGATCGCGCATCAGCGCGGACTCGGTGATCTCGATCTCCAGCCGGTGCGGCGAGAGACCTGCGTGAAGAAGGATCTCATGCAGATCAGTGGCGAAGCCTTGGGCGTGGAGCTGCACCGCCGATACGTTGACCGCGATGCGCAGTTGCCGGCCCCAGCTCTCGGCTTCAAGACACGCCGTTCGCAGCACCCATTCCCCGATTGACAGAATGAGTCCGCTTTCCTCCGCAATGGGAATGAATATCTCGGGAGGGATGTTTCGGCCGCTCGGGTGTTTCCAGCGAAGCAAGGCCTCGAAACCCACCACCTCGCCAGTTTTAACGTCGGTCTGCGGCTGATAGTCGAGACTGAGTTCATGACGCGAAATGGCGCCGCGAAGATCGGCCTCCATTTTGCGCCGCTCGCGTACGGCAGCGCCCATCCCCGCTTCGAAGAAGCAGTAGCCGCCTCGACCTTCGCGTTTTGCCCCATACAATGCCGTGTCGGCGTTACTCATTAGCGTCTCGCGATCGCTAGCATCGTCGGGAAAGAGGGCAATTCCGATGCTTGTCGACAGGAGGGCTCCTCTGACCGAATCTAGGTCGGCGCTTGATACAGCGTTCAGGATTTTCTCGGCAACCGATCCGGCAAACGCCGGGTCGTTGAGACGCGGGACGAGAACGGCGAATTCGTCCCCACTCAGTCGGCCCACCATTTGTGGTCGGTCGAGCACGTCAGCGATGCGTGTCGCAACAATTTGGAGAAGCTCGTCTCCAGCCGCGTGCCCGAAGAGGTCGTTGACTTCCTTAAACCGGTCGAGGTCAAGGCAGAGCACGGCGAGCTTTCGGCCGCTGTCTCTGGCGGCCTCGATCTCGTCATCGAGATTCTGGTTAAAGCTGCGGCGATTGGGGAGGCCTGTTAGGGCATCGTGGTGAGCAAGGAAGCGAATACTTTTTTCTGCCTGCTTGCGAGCTCTCAGGTCCCGAACGGCAATGGCTTGATGAGATTTGCCTGCGAAATCGATCGGGCGCAGAATGAGTTCCACCGCAATGACCGAGCCATCTGCCAGCCGCAACTCTGCTTCAAGGGGTTGATCCGGCCTTTCGAAGAGCTTCAGCCTTATGGAATGGTCGGTGAAATACTGATCAAGCGAAGCGCCCACGACGC
>CAYUZM010001232.1:0-2003 GCA_964449665.1 uncultured Solibacteraceae bacterium | reverse complement strand
CGAGAGGTGTGAACGGCGGATTCTTCGTCGAGGGGGAGGGAGTCGATGCCGCTGCGTTCGCGAATCATGGGTATGTAGATTTCGGGTCTGGCGGGCAAGGCCAGCTTGCCGGCGGCGTACTTGATTGCGATCTCCCAGGCGGAAGCCGCACTGAGGTGCCGCTCATTTTCAGGGTTAAGGAACGCTCCCGGGCGGGGCGGCTCAATCAGTCGCTGCGGTTGGCGATCCACAGGAACGTGCAGGTGTCGAGCAGCCGTTTCATTCGCCGCGGAACGCTCGCATGATTTCTTCCGGTAACGGGTCAAAGAACGAGTCCGGCAAGGCGAATTCGCCCTCGGCAACGCCGATGCGCGGCACGCGCTTCTTTTTGGTTCTATCGATCCTGCGAATCTCGGCGACGGGTTCGTTGCGTTTGCACAGAGTGAGCGTTTCGCCGGGCGCAAGTTCGGCGATTTAGCGCGAGAGGTTTGTTCTGCCGTCGCGCATGTTCACGCATTTCATGATTGAATAGTGAACCGGATTTTGGACTTCGTCAAACGGCGGCGGCCGCGCGGGCTCGCGCCGGATTCAATGCTCACGGGAGATTTGAATATGGAAGGCGTGGCGGTTTCGCTTGTCTTTGGCGTGGTCATGATCGTCGTAGGGTTGATGCCCGGCCTTTGGCGCGAGTTGGTCGACGGTTTCGCGAACGGCATCGCGAACTTCTCCGATGCGCTTCGCGGTGTTCCGCAGTACGAGCGTGGGGCCGCGCCTTCGAGCCGGAAGCGAGAGCCTCTGCTGGCGATGCTGGGCGCGGCCCTTGTTCTGCTTGGTATTTTGGCTTTCCTCTCGAAGTGACCCTTCGAAAACAGAACCGCCGGGTGACCCATGTGGGGCCGCCCGGCGGTTGTAGGTGAGCCTGAGGCGCGTTGCCTAGAAGGTGACGCGGAGGGCCAACTGCCAGGAACGGGTTGCGTCCTGGCCGGTGATGACGCCGAAGCTGCCGCTGGTGGGGTCGGTGTTCGGGTTGGTGAGCGTGGGGTGGTTCCAGGCGTTGAAGGTTTCGGCGCGGAACTGCGTTTTGAACCGCTCCTTGATGGTGAAGTTTTTGATCAGGGAGAAGTCCCAGCGGTCCTGGTTGGGGCCGCGGACGCCGTTGAAGCGGAGCGGGAAGGTGCGCAGGTTGGAAGCGAGTTGCTGGCCCGCGACGCGGTTGAAGCCGGCGTTGACGTTGAACCACTGGTCGACGCTGCGCTGATTCTCGGGCAGGACGATGCTGTTCAAATCGCCGTTGAAGATGCGGTTGCCGAACACGAGCGGGGAACCGCTCTGGTGTTGCCAGACGCCGCCCAACTGCCAGCCGCCGATCGCGAAATCGGCCGCCGGATGGAGGGAGTTGGCGAAGGCCCGTCCTTTGCCGAAGGGCAGTTCCCAGATGCCGCTGGAGGTGATGCGGTGGGTGCGGTCGCCGCCCGAAACAACTTCAGACGGGCGCAAGTCGCCCGCGTTCAGGAACTCGACGGCTTCCATGGATTTCGACCAGGTGTAGGAAAGCTGGTAGGTGAAGCCCTTGTTGAAGCGGCGCTCGACGCGCATCTGGAGAGAGTGATACCAGGCATAGCCGATGGGGTCGTTGCCGGTGATGTCGTTGAACTGCGGGTAGGGCCGGAGCAACTGCTGGCGGCTAATATTGGCGCCGTAGATGGGATCCGTTCCGCGGAAGGGATTCGGAAACGCCTGCGCGAGGAAGTTGATGCGTTCCTGGTCGCGAGCGGGCGAGGTGCTCAACCAGGAGTTGGGCAGCGCGTTGTAGTCGCGGTTGACGTTCAGGCGGGTGCCGCGGAGGCCGACGGAGGTGGCTTCCAGGAGGAAGAGCATCGGCAATTCGCGGTGGACGCCGAAGGACCAGCGTTGGGCGGAGGGGTTGAGGCGCTTTTCCGGGAAAAAGCTGAGGCTCTCGCCCAGGTGGGTTTCAAGATCCCCGGCGGCGCGCAGGGGGGGCTGCAGCAGCTTGTGAAGGGGTT
>CAYUZM010001231.1:0-2004 GCA_964449665.1 uncultured Solibacteraceae bacterium | reverse complement strand
TGGCCAAGCGTAACCCGCGCCGCCAGCTCGTCCAGCGTCATCAACGAAGCGCGTTCCAGCACTTTTCGCAGGAAACTCTCGAAGTGATCCAGCCACAAATGCGCATAGCAATCGTGGAGCCCAAAAGCCATCCAATCGCGCTCGCCCATCATCTCGAGCACTTCGCTTTCCCAGTTGGCGAATGAGACGCGATGCCGGTAAAGCGGAAAGTCGTCCCGGTGGATGGGAATTTTCACGATTCCGTTCTCCATTTTGGGGCTTCCATAACCAAAGGAGCGCGCCGAGCTGCCGAACCACTCGAAATTGTGTTCGGACAGGTTCGCGTCGCCGAGGCCGGAAACGATCTTTGACTGGGGAGCCCGGTAGCCCTTGATCCGGTAGTCCACCGCACGGCATTTGGGAAGTTGTTGCACTCCTTCGGGGTCCGTGTCGAAGCAATGGTCGAAGGAATGAAACGCAATCGCGTGCCCGCCGGCGCGAATCTGCTTTTCCAGCTCGGGATAGAGGGTTCCGACGACATTGTAGGTCGCCCGAACGCCGAGACGAGCTTCGATCTCGAGCATGCGGCGCAGCACATCCGGGCCCTGTTCGTCCGCGCGCCGCACCAGTTCCGCATCCAGCCCGATGTGTCCGAGACCTCTTTCGATGTCATGTATGATGCTCACCGTCTTGGGCATCGGATCGATCTCGACGGTACGGTCGAGATCCGCCATCCTGTGTTCGTTTGCCTCAATGCTGGCCTTCCACCAGCCGTCCTCGGCGACGGCTCCGAAGTGCGCCAGAGTGCGATCGTAGATGCGTTCATAGAGGGGTGCCTTCGGATTACGCCGGCGGTCGGTGTGGCCCAGGACGAATACGGATCTCGGGACATAGAGTGATTCCAATTTGTTCTCTCTGGCGTGTACCAGCAGCGCATGGACAAGCGCTTGCGCCCAGCCCTTGAACCGGTTGTCGATCTGCGTCCTATGCCGCGGGCTCCGGCCGATCCTTTGCACCAGATCCGATTGCAGCAGGTAGCAGCGCAGGGCGGATCCATCAATCACGAAATTCGCGCACGCCACCTGCGCTCGCACGCCGAACTGCTGTTGGTGCCAAACAATGTCGTCGTCGAAGTAGAGACTGTCGGGAAACTGTTCGCTGACGGGCGGAAGCGCATACAAAACCATCTCCCGCAATCGAGCGGGATCTGTGACCCCCAGCATCCGCCGCGCCAGCTTCAGGCCGTCGGGGCCGCCTTTGGGCAAGACCACGGCGCGGTGCGGAAAGTAATGGCGCTCCTTGAAACCGGCCTCGTTGAATCGGCCTGCGGCCCCGGCCGGCGCCTCTCTCGAGAGACGTACGTGAATCAACCTCCCGCGATCGGAATCGAATTGGTCGGTATGATCTCGAACCAGGTATCGTTGGACCGCGCGCTGAATGTACGCGTCCGTTTCAAGCGCCGGAACACCGTGGCTCGCGAACATCGCGGAAATCGTTTCGATCTGGCGGCCCACTGGCACGGAGGTCGTGAGGCGGTCGTGGGCGTGATGGGTCCGGTATTCGTAAAGGCACTCCGCCACCGCCTGGAACCGTGCCCCGGCCTCCGCCATGCGCCATGGGAAATCGTAGTCGTCGCAACCGTGAACGGCTAACGACTCGTTCATTCCGCCGATTTCACGTGCCTTCGACAGGCGCCAGCAGAGCAGGTGCTTGACCGGCGATCCGTGTGTCTTGAAATATTCGGCGGTGAAGTCTTCGCGGCTCGGCATCACGGCGCTGATGAAACGGCCGTTAACGTCGATGTACCTGCGCGCGGAATGGAAGAAATCGGCTTCCGGGAAACGCCGCCGGTAGTCCAGCAACGTCGAAACGGCATCGGGAGCGTAGCGGTCGTCACTCAAAAGGATCGAGACGAAATCCGTGCGCGCCTCCTGCAGGCCGAAGTTGAGGGCGCACGCAAAGCCGGGCTTGGCCCTCGCAAGCAGGCGAATGCGCCGGTCGGCGAACGAAGCCGTCCATTCGGCC
>CAYUZM010001230.1:0-2022 GCA_964449665.1 uncultured Solibacteraceae bacterium | reverse complement strand
CTAAGTTCAGGAACAACTTAGTGCCGTAGTTATCCTCCCACTTACCCGTATTCACCGCGCCGCGCCGCAGCCCGACAATCACCGGCAGGTGCTCGATCCCCACGGGGCACTGATATTCGCACGCGCCGCAGGTGGTGCACTGGAACACAGCCTCCTGGCTCAAGTGCGTGCCCAGCAGCGGCGCTTCGGCCCGCGCGCCATGCTCGTTCAAATAGCCGCGCAGGCCAAGCACGATCTCTTTCGGGTTGAGCAGCTTTCCCGTGTTGGCCGCCGGGCAGTGCTCCGTGCAGCGCCCGCATTCCACGCACGAATAGGCCTGGAGCGCGACCAGTTGCGTGACGTCTTTGCCCGTATCGAGGCCGAAATCGTCGTCGTCGGCCAGCGGCGGAATCTTGCTGAAGCCGCCACGCGACAGGAACACGGTGAGCGGGCTCAGCACCAGGTGCAGATGCTTGGTATGGGGAATCAGCGGCAGAAACACGGCCAGCGCCAGCGTATGGGCCCACCAGACCGCGCGCTCATCGCCCAGGCCGGTGTACTCCATCAGGTAGGTAACCATCAGCGTGAGTATCAACGCGGCGATGAACCCGCTCTCCCACTTCACCTCGCCGAGCCACTTTGGCCGCGCCACAAAGCGCCGCAACGCCAGGCCCGTGATCGACACGCTTACGGCCACCGCGAAGGCCGCCGCCAGCGCAAAGTAGGCCGCCCCGACCCAGCCGCCGCGGTCCAACAAAACGAACCCAAACCCGCGCGCAACGTGGTTCAACGTCACCAGCCCGAACGCGCAGAACCCCCAGAACACGAACGCATGCGCCAGCCCCGGCAGCGGGCGCTCGCGAATCACCTTGCCCTGCAACGCCACTTCCCAAACGAACTCCCAGACGCGGCGGCCGATAGGGGCAAGCTGGAAATCGGCGTCGTTTTTGGACTGCCAGATGGTAAGCACAACGCGCCGGATGCGCCACGCAAAGCCGCCCAGACTGCCCGCGCCCACGGCCACCAGCGCCGCCATCTCCCACATCTGGAGCCTTTCCATCGACCTGAGACTACCATGGCGCACGGACGGAGCGATGCGGCCCGGGGCCTGTCCGCGCGCCCCCTATACTTCCGCGCGCCCGTGCCCGATGATTCCTGTAACGAGATGAATCGCCGCAAGCACTTAGCTCACGCTGCCGCTGGCCTCGTGCTCCGGCCTGCTCCATCCACCGCTGCCTCCGTTCCACGCCATCACACTGAACGGCGAGCGCTTCGACAACGCCTCCACGCAGGGGCACCCGATGCTTCTCCAGATGTGGACGACCTGGTGCGGCTACTGCCGCTCCGAGCAGACGCTGGTGGACGCCCTGGATGCCGAGTGGTCGCCGCGCGGGCTCATCATCCTGGCCGTGAACGCGGGCGAGCCGCGGGAAACCGTGACCGCCTACCTGCGCCAGTCGCCGCGCCGCACGCGCGTGGTGGCCGCCGACGACACCAACCTGTCTAGGCTCTACGGGCGGAGAGGACTTCCGTTCTACCTGATGGTGAACCGCGAGGGCCATCTGGCGGGCGAGTTAAGGGGCGCCTACGGCGAGGCCGCTCTCCGTTCGCTGATCCAAAATGCCGTTTGAGCCTCGGAATCGTCTGCCCGATGTATACCAGTTCTAAGAATTTGGTCGCAATTATCCCTTTGACAAACCCACTACTGGACGACCACGGCCAGTCCCAAGCAACCGAACGATAAATGTATCTGAATTTTCAATGAGTTGCCGTGAAAGAGCGGAGGCGCATAGAGGCCGAACGGTAAAAGGTGGAAGACTATGATTCTTGCGATTACTCTATTGCTTACCGGTGGGCTCCCGCTGTTCGGCGCATGCGCCGCGCTCAAGCCATTGAATGCTGCCCGTGGGGTCAATTTGTACGATTGCACTAGGAAGGCCGACGGCGTTCGGCTTTCCAGCGATCTCCGCGCCGATCATTTTCTCGATGCCTGCTTTGACGTCAAGAACCCAGCGCCCCTCTTTGGCGATTTTATCGGACTCG
>CAYUZM010001229.1:0-2026 GCA_964449665.1 uncultured Solibacteraceae bacterium | reverse complement strand
CCCCGCGTTGGGTACCTTGCTCGCGTCGCTAAAGAACGGGTGTGGCGTGGAATGTCCGGATCCCGAGCCGTAGCAATACCAGAGACGGTGCCAATGATGTAGACTTCGTCGCGGGAGCAGATGCGGGGGGACTCGTCGGGGGCCGGGTGGGGAATCACGATCAAGGTGTCGTCGATGGTCGAGCACCAGGAACAGATATAGCCGCCACGATGCTCCAGGAAATAGATTGGCCGCTCGAACTCGTTGGCCCAGCCGGAGTTGACGATTCTCCTTTTGGATTCATTGATCTGGACGAGGGCGCCGGGTTGCAGGAGGGGATACATCGTCCAGTCTTCGGTGCCGACGAAGGCGTAGCGGTGGTTCTTGGGGTCGAGTCCGCTCAACAACATGAGAGGCAGGGTGCCCCAGCGCTGGATCAAGCGGCTGACGTAGGTGGTTTTGGTGGTGTCGATTCCCGGATCGAGCGAGAGAGGGAAAAGAGCGGAACCATGCTCGGGCGTGGGAAATCCAATGACGTGTGTCTTTTCGATGGGAAGGCTGGCGGAGTCGCCGGGCAGGTTGGTGAGATCGACGCCATACCATTGGAGCAGGTCGGCGAAATCGAGCCGGTAGATGGCGCTGAGCGTGTAGAGGCGGTAAATGGGCGGGACAACGCCTTTGTTTTCAATGTCGGAAAGGCGGCTAATGGGGATGGCGAACTCATCGCTGGCATGCCGCTCGGCAATTTTCAGGCTTGCCTCTTCGACGTCGCGGAAACGCATATTGAGGCGTTCGCGCACGCGTTTCAGCTTTTGTCCGGCGTCCTCCATGGCGGCCTATCGCGGCGAACCTTGCGGACGGTGCCGCGAATGAACTACCCGGACTGTATTGTTTGCCACGCTCCTGGGGCCCCCTCCCGGGCTGGGTTCCGCGCTGACTGCCTCCCCCCCAAGCTTCCCCCGGCAGGCATGAAAACGGAACACGCGGTCACATCTCTCCGTGCAACACGTAGTATAGCGATGGTAATTTCCGTCTGCAAGAACGCCGAATCCCGATTTTGTTCTAGATTCGGAACAAGCAATTTTCGAACATGACTATTTCCAAAAAAATCGTAGTTGGCATCTCGGGCGCCTCGGGCTCGATATATGGGCTTCGGTTATTAGAAAAGCTGCGGCTGCGCGGCGGCGTGGAGACGCATCTGATTCTGACCCGGAGCGGGGAGCGGACGGCGTTTCTCGAAACCGGCAAACGGGCGGCCGAGATCCGGGGGTTGGCCGATTTCCACTACCCGGTGGAGGACATTGGGGCGAGCCTGGCTTCGGGGTCGGCGCCGCCCGATGCGGTTGTGATCGCGCCGTGCTCGATCCATACGATGAGCGCGCTTGCCGCGGGAATCAGCTCCAACCTTTTAATCCGGGCAGCCGACGTGGCGCTCAATGAACGGCGTAGAGTAGTTCTGATGGTCCGCGAGACTCCCTTTCATCTGGGACATTTGCGCACAATGGCGGCGCTGACCGAGATGGGGGCGATCATTGCGCCTCCGATTCCCGGTTTCTATCACCGGCCGCAGACGGTGCTCGACCTTGTCGACCACTCGGTGGAGCGGGTGATGGACCTGATCGGGTGTCCGGATCCGAAGGCACAGCGCTGGGATCCGGGCGCGGCGGCGGGGCGATCCGAATAGCGGCTGATCAGACGAATGAGGGAGCGTTCTCAAAAGGCTGAACCGTCCATGTCCACACGCAAAGACCGCATTGCATTTCAGGGAGAACTCGGCGCCTTCAGCCAGATGGCGATCCGCCAACTGTTGGGGCCGGGGGCCGAAGCCGTGCCGTGCCCGACCTTCGACGACGCTTTCGCCGCGCTGGCGAAGGGCGAAGTCGATCTGGCGATGATCCCGATCGAGAATTCGCTGCACGGCCGTATCACCGATATCCATCATATCCTGCCCGCTGCCGACGTTCATTTCGTCGGCGAACATTTCCTGCGCGTGCGGCATCCGTTGCTCGGCGTCGCCGGCGCCACGCTCGCAGGCATCAAGACGGTG
>CAYUZM010001228.1:0-2028 GCA_964449665.1 uncultured Solibacteraceae bacterium | reverse complement strand
CGGCCGGCGGTCAGGAAATCACCTCCGACAAGCGCATTCGCGCCGCTCTGCCCACCATCCAATACGCTCTCGAACAAGGCTGCGCGCTCGTGCTGGCCAGCCACCTCGGACGCCCGAAGGGCAAACCGAATCCCGAAATGAGCCTCAAGCCCGTCGCCGCCAAGCTCTCCGAAATCCTCGGCAAGCCCGTCGCCATGGCCCCGGATTGCGTCGGCCCCGAAGTGGAAGCCATGCTGCCCAAGCCCGGCGAGGTGCTCCTGCTTGAGAACCTCCGCTACCACGCGCAAGAGGAAGGCAACGATCCCGCCTTCTCCAAGCAACTCGCCGCCCTCTGCGACATCTATGTCAACGACGCCTTCGGCACCGCCCACCGCGCCCACGCCTCCACCGTCGGCATGATCCAGTTCGTCCCCAAGGCCGCCGCGGGCCTGCTCATGGAGAAGGAACTCGAATACCTCGGCATGGCCACCACCAACCCGGCCCGACCCTGTGTCGCCATCCTCGGCGGCGCCAAAGTCTCCGACAAAATCGAAGTCATCCAGAACCTCATGAAGGTCGTCGATCAGCTCCTCATCGGCGGCGCAATGGCGTACACCTTCGCCCGCGCGCAAGGCCAGCCCACCGGCAAGTCCCTCGTCGAAGAAGACAAAATCGACCTCGCAAAAACGCTCCTCGCCGAAGCTGGCGGCAAAATCCTCCTCCCCGTCGATCACGTCGCCTCGGCTGAATTCAAGGCCGGCGCCGACTTCGAGATCGTCGACGTCGTCCCCGAAGGAAAAATGGGCCTCGACATCGGTCCCAAAACCATCGAACTCTTCAAGGGCGTGGTCTCGAAAGCCAAAACCATCATCTGGAACGGCCCCATGGGCGTCTTCGAAATGCCCCCGTTCGATAAAGGCACCGTCGAACTCGCCAAAGCCGTGGCCGAATCCGGCGCGGTCAGCGTCGTCGGCGGCGGCGATTCCGAAAAGGCCATCAAGGTCGCCGGCGTGTCGAGCAAGATCTCGCACGTCTCCACCGGCGGCGGCGCGTCGCTCGAATTCCTAGGCGGCGTCGAACTCCCCGGCGTCGCGGCCCTCACGGAAAAATAGGGTCCGCGCCCACCAACCTACGCGCCCGCCACCAACAATGGTCCGCGCCCCCCAAGCCGCTATAATCGGCGCGATGATGCCGCGCCGCAAATTTTTGTCCACTACCCTCGCCTCCGCAACCCTCGGCACCGCGGCGGGAAGCCTATCCGCGCTTCTCGCCCAGTCGCCCCGCCAGCAGATCGTCTCCGTCAAAGCCGCGCCGCTCCAACTGCTACCCACCGCCCGCTTCGGCAAACGCGAGTTCACCGGCGATCATGACCCCGCCCGCTTCCGCTGGTTCGGCCCCTTCTCCCAACTGAGCGGAACCATCCTCGTGCAGATCCGCACCGATCAGGGCATCACCGGCTACGGCATCGGCGGCGGTGGCGGCGCAGCCGTCTACATCATCGAAAACCACTTGAAGGATCTCCTCATCGGCGCCGACGCCCGCAACGTCCAACTCCTCTGGGACCAAATCTTCTCTTCCACCTCCTTCTACGGCCGCAAAGGCGTCGCCATCCAGGCCCTCAGCGGAATCGATCTCGCTCTCTGGGATACCGCCGGCAAAGCAATGAACCAGCCCGTGTGGCGCATGTTGGGCGGCGCCGCCCGCGAAAAGACGCGCGCCTACCTCACCGGCAACAATCTCGACGCAGGACTCAAGCTCGGCTTCACAGCCTTCAAAATGCCCGTCGATGTATCTCCCCACGAAGGTCCCGAGGCCATGAAGAAGACCGCCGCCCGCCTCCTCGAAGCGCGCAAACAAATCGGACCCGATGCTCTGCTCATGATCGATGTGCTCTGCCGCTGGAACGTCGACTACACCATCGAGTTCGCCAAACGGGCCGAAGAAGCGAAGCTCTTCTTCCTCGAAGAGCCGCTCCTGCCCGATGACCTCGCCGGCTACGAACGCCTCTGCCGCGAAGTGAAATCGACGAAGATCGCCAGCGGCGAACAC
>CAYUZM010001227.1:0-2029 GCA_964449665.1 uncultured Solibacteraceae bacterium | reverse complement strand
GTACGACCGCGATGCGCGCACCTTCCCCGATTGGACCAGTGCGGGAGAGTATGAGGTGATCCCGTGAAGCGCTTTTTGGTACTGATCCTCGCGCTCGCCGCCGCCGGTCCGTCGAGTTCGCAGGGGATTTACGACCTGCTGCTCAAGGGCGGGCACGTGATCGATCCGAAGAATAAACGCAACGAACGGCTGGACATCGCGATCAGCGGAGGAAAGGTGCGCAAGGTTGCCTCCAGCATCCCGGCCTCGCACGCCCGGCGGATTGTCAGCTTAAGCGACTACTACGTGACGCCGGGCCTGATCGACATTCACGCCCATTTCAATTCCGAAGGCGACGCGCATAGTCTGAATCCCGATCACAACTCATTGCGATACGGCGTAACCACGGCGGTGGACGCGGGAAGTTCCGGTTGGCAGACATTCGAGAAGTTCAAGAAAGATGTCATCGATGAGGCCAAGACGCGGGTACTTGCGTTCGTGAATATTGTGGGACCGGGCATGGCTGGCGCATCGATCGAAAACGATCCGAACCAAATGGACCCCGCGGCGGCGGCGAAGGTCGCGCTGTAGTATCCGGACACAATCGTTGGAATCAAGACCGCACATTTTCAACCGGCCACGTGGGAAGCCGTGGATCGCGCGGTGAAGGCGGCGGAATTGAGCAACACGATTGCGATGGTCGATTTCCAACCCAAGCCAGGGCGTGGCTATCGCGAACTCATCTTGGAGCATTTGCGGCCCGGCGACATTCATACGCACGTATACGGACGCGCCACTCCGCAACTGGATGCACAGAAGAAGGTGCAGCCCTATATGAAGGAAGCGCGTGCCCGGGGCGTGCTCTTCGATGTCGGGCATGGCGCGGGAAGTCTATGGTTCCGCATTGCCGTACCGGCCATTCAGCAGGGCTTTCTTCCCGACACCATTTCGACCGACCTGCACAAACGCAGCATCATGCTGCCGCGGGCGACGCTGACGAACGTGATGTCAAAATTTCTTGCGATGGGAATGACGCTGGAGCAAGTGATCGAGCGCACCACGATCAATCCGGCAAAGGCGATTCGCCGCGTAGGATTGGGCTCGATCGAAGAAGGCGGCGTCGCCGATATCGCAGTCCTGGAAGTGCGAAAAGGACCGGTGGCGTTTCTCGATTCCGGCCACGCAAAGCTCACCGCGGATCAGGAAATCCGCTGCGTCCTCACCGTTCGCGCGGGTCAGGTGGTCTGGGATGCCGAAGGACTCAGCGTCTCTGATTGGCGCGACACGGGCCCTTACAGCAACTTCAAATAACCACTCAATCCACGTAGGCGATGCAATCGATCTGAAGCAGTTGCCCGGCCCGGCGAAAGCCAGTTGTTCCGAAGTAGGAACGGGCGGGACGGTCCTTGATGAAGAACGTGTTGTACACCTCGTTCATTGGGTCCCAATTCTTCTCCGGATCGACTAACGACACCTGCACTTTCAGGACATTGTCGAGCGACGATCCGGCTTTGGCGAGCGAATCTTTCATGATCGTGAGCGCGTCAGCGGTTTGTTCGCGAATATCGCCAGCCTTGGGCCGGCGCTCCGGATACCAGCCGCCGATACCGCTGAGGAACAGCAGATGGCCGGAGCGGACGGGCCCACCTGCGATCTTCTTCTTGGGAGACCAACCCGAATTATCCTGAGCAAGCAGCGACGCCGCGCCCGCGCCACCGAGCACTGCCGCACGCAGAGCGCTTCTTCGGGAAGCTGATTTGTTGTTGCGTTCCATGGCATCATCCTATACGAATGGAGGTTCCCTTGAAGCGGAGACGATTCTTGACGACTTCGGCCATCGCCGCGCCGGCGGCGCTGGCGGCACAGGCCCCAGCACCGGCGCCCGCGCGCGAAACAGAGGCCGGCGGCACCGGCGGCACGTCGTATCAAGTGACGGCGGTGATCGAACGCCGCCAAGCCGGCAAGCCGCATCGCGGCAAGGTGTTCGCCGCAATTCAGCCCCACTTCCACGATATTCCACCCTTCGCCGGCGGCCCCGGTTCCAAAGTTA
>CAYUZM010001226.1:0-2031 GCA_964449665.1 uncultured Solibacteraceae bacterium | reverse complement strand
CTATAACCGCTGGGTGGATGCGAGCGGCGTGCATTCGTTGTCGCCCGAGGCGCACCGCGAAGGCGGCAAGCGCAGCGCGGCGCACGGATACGTTAGAAAATAGTTCCGCCATGAAGATCGCGAGAATCGCGGGAATTGCGGTGGCGGCGCTCGCGGGCGTCTACGCGATTGCCACGGCCACGCTCTACGCCGCGATGTGCCAGCCGCCCGAGCGCTTCGGCGCCATTATGTCGCACGTGCCCATACCCGCGATGATGGTGCTGCCGTTCGAGCCCCTTTGGATGTCGGCGCGCGCGGGGCGTGTGCAGGTGGGCGACGCCGCACCCGATTTCACGCTGCCGATGCTCGACGAGAGCCGCCGTGTGAGGCTCAGCGAGGAGTATCGCGAGCGGCCCGTTGTGCTCATCTTCGGCAGCTATACGTGACCGCCCTTCCGGCGGGAGGTTCCCGCCCTCAACAAGCTGTATGAGGCGTACAAGGGCCGCGCGAACTTCTATATCGTCTATATTCAGGAGGCGCACCCGACGGACTTGTGGCAGCTTCCGTCGAACGTGCGTGACGGCGTGCTGTTCGCGTCGCCGAAGTCGGATGGCGAGCGGAATGACGTCGCCGTGTCGTGCGTGCGCAAGCTGGGCATCCACATTCCGGCGCTGCTCGACGGGATCGACAACCCCACCGAACGCGCCTACACGGGCTGGCCCGACCGCATCTACATGATCGGCCGCGACGGCCGCGTGCTGCTGAAGACCCGGCCCGGTCCGTTTGGGTTTTCGAGCGAAGAACTGGAAGCCGCGCTGGTTCGATACACTCACCCCTAGCACTGCGATCATGTCCATCACATCCCAAGCAGCCGTACTGTGCGCCTACAATGCGCCTCTTGAAATCCGTAGCTATCCCGTCGCCGACGCGGCCGGGCCCGGCGAGGCGATTGTTCGCGTCGAGATGGCCGGAATTTGCGGAACCGACGTCCATTTGTGGAAAGGTGAGCTGACGATTCCGATTCCCGTGATCCTGGGTCACGAGACGGTTGGCCGCATTGTGCAACTGGGCGCCGGGCTCGAGAAGGATTGGCGCGGGGCGGCGCTTGCTGTTGGCGATCGCGTCACGTGGGCGAGCTCCATCGTCTGCGGTGAATGCTACTACTGCCGCCAGAAGCGCCAGCCGACGCGCTGCGTGTCGCGCAAGGCGTATGGCATCTCGTACAACGTCGATGAAGCTCCGCATCTGCGCGGCGGCTATGCGCAGTACATTCACCTGCGCGCGGGCTCGTCGCTGTTTCGGTTGCCGGACACGTTGCCGACGGAGGCCGTGATCGGCGCGGGATGCGCGCTCACGACGGCGCTGCATGGGCTGGAGAGATGCACGGTGACGCCGGGCGACACGGTGGTTGTGCAAGGGACGGGTCCGGTGGGCATGGCGGCTCTTGCCGTGGCGATTCAGGCCGGCGCGGAAAAAGTGATTGTCACAGGAGGCCCGGAGCGTCGCCTGAAAGCGGCGCTCGAGTTTGGGGCGCACGCGGCGATTTCGATTGACGAGTACACGACGCCGGAAGCTCGGCGGGCGACACCGTCCGGAACGGCAGCTCCTTCGCACGCAGCCAGGCGGCAATCTCCTCCGGGGAGAAGGCGGGGCCGAGGAAGGCCCCCTTCATGCCGTCGGCGTACGGCGGGAGGCCGCTCTCCTTTGCCGGGGACTTCCACGTCCCGAGCTTCTCCGGGCTCGACCGCGGCCCGCCCATCCTGCGGTGCCAGACCGCGAGGGCCGCGCCCACGGCCCCGCCCGCGTCACCCGCTGCCGGCTGGACGAAGAGGTCTTCGAAGAGACCCGCGCGCACCAGCGCCCCGTTCGCGACGCAGTTCAGCGCGACGCCTCCGGCGATGCAGAGGTGCCTGGCGCCCGTGAGCTCCTTCGCGTGCCGGGCCATCTTCAGGACGATCTCCTCGGTGACGGCCTGCACGGACGCCGCGAGGTCCATCTCGCGCTGCGTCAGGAGCGACTCCGCGGCCCGCGCCGGCCCTCCGAAGAGGCGCT
>CAYUZM010001225.1:0-2034 GCA_964449665.1 uncultured Solibacteraceae bacterium | reverse complement strand
GAAACGACCAAGCGCGACGTCGTCGAACGCTGGGGCATCGCGCCGGAGCGCATAGTCGTCACGCCCGAAGGAGCCGCCCAGGAGTTTTTCGATCCGCCTTCTGCCGAAGCCGTCGCCCAGGTCAAACGCGCGCGCGGATTGCCAGAGCGTTTCATCCTGCATGTCGGCGCGCTCGAGCCTCGCAAGAACCCTCTGGCGCTGCCAGAGGCTTACCATCAACTGCGACCGCAGGAGCGCTTCAGCGGCCTCGGGCTCGTCCTGGCCGGACCGGCCGGATGGAACAATGCGGGCGTACTGAAGGCCATCCGCCGCAGCCCATATCGCGAGGACATCCGCATCCTCGGTTTCGTCAGCGAGGCCGAGCGGCGCGCTCTCTATCGACTGGCCACCGTATTCGCCTTCCCCTCGCTCTACGAAGGGTTCGGACTTCCGCCGCTCGAAGCCATGGCCTGCGGCACCCCCACGCTCACCTCAAATGTCAGTTCGCTCCCCGAAGTGGTCGGCGACGCCGCCGTTACGGTGAACCCCGAAAATGTCTTTGAGATCGCCCGCGGCCTGAAAGAAATCCTGCTCGACAACAATCTCCGCGAATCCCTCATTGCCAAAGGCAAGGAACGCATCAACCGCTTCTCCTGGGATCAAACCGCCCGCGACGTGCTCGCCACCTACCGCGAAGTTGCCGGACGTCCCGCCACACGCTCCACCTGAGCCACGGTCCTCAATCTGTGTTCGGCGCCCGGAGGCCTCCGCCGCGGCTCCATCGCGTCTTCGGTGACCAGATCCGCTACCGTCAGATTCAATTCCAGCATTAAGAGGTCGGCCACCTCGGCCGTCAGAATCCGCGCGCCCTTCAATACGTTGTGCATGTGCGCCTGGGATAAACCAATCCGCTTGGCCAGATTGCGCTCGGTCAGTTCCCCGTTCCGGATGCGTAGATTCAGTTGGCACTTCAATACGGTGAGCAAATCGATCATCAACATGGGTTCCGTCGGGCTCCGTCCCGATAGCTAGATGAAATATATCTCAAAAGAAGTGCATTCGCTATAAGAAATTATCAATCATTATTAGGTTTTAATAAAATCGGAAATGATTACCATGCTGTTTGATTGCAACACTTTCATCGGATACCTCCCCGCAGATGGGGGTATGGAGGGGGATTGAATTCCAGCCGATATTGACGATTTCCCGACTTTCGCTAGTATTCCAACTAATGGTTCTGTTCGCCATCTGGAGGGCGGCAGAAACCCTAGAGGAAGAGAGAAATAACGGATCAATATGGAATGGACTCGAACTGAAACGCTCGCCCTTGCCAACCAACAGTGCGCCTACTGTCATGGCCTTGGCCTCTTGCTTGGCCGCAAGAATAGGATGAGTCCCTGCAACTGCGTGTTGCGCTCGATTTTCCGCGCCTGCTACGCGCGCTTCCGCCGCTGCGTCCTGAAGGAAAAACACCTCAGCCGCGTCACCTTGCACCTGCTCACGGGCAATCACAACAAGAGGACGTGGGGCCGCAAAGATGAGGAGTACATCGCCGACTTCACGCTCATGGCCAAACGCCACCTGGACGAGGGCGAGTACCAGATCTTCAAGTTCCATTTCCTGCTCGGGGCCGACTGGAAGCTCTGCTGCCGCCGCCTCAAAATGGACCGCGGCATCTTCTTCCATGCCGTCTATCGCATTCAACAGAAGCTCGGCAAGGCCTTCCGCGAGACCGCGCCCTACGCCCTGTTCCCGCTCGACGAGTACTTCAACGGCACCATGCGTAACGAACCAGAACCGCGCGTGCTCCAAATGGGCTCGATGAACCGGCCAAACAAGTGTTCCTTCCCGGTAGCTACTCCGCTAGACAAAGCCGCCTGATTCCCATCCCAGACCCTACCGTAGTGCGGCCGCCGGCCTTACCCCCCGGCGGCCGTCTCCTATTGCCACCCGGACTACCCGCCAGCGATACAATACCCCCCACGCCCGAAACCAATCGCCCCACCCTGCCCCCCGGACCCGCCCCCCTCGCCGCTCCCGCATCCGCACCCCCCC
>CAYUZM010001224.1:0-2036 GCA_964449665.1 uncultured Solibacteraceae bacterium | reverse complement strand
GCCAGCTCCTGGTGGCAGGCAAAGCGTTCGTACCGCCTGATGCCGGCCGCCGCCAGCAGCGGCGGCAGTTCGTGGACTCCGTAGCTGCGGTTGTCCCCGAAGTTCTGCCGCATCAGTCCCACCCGCCGAAGCGGGTTGTGCCACCAATTGTGAAAATCGACGACGGCGTTGCCTCCAGGCGTCAATGCCCCTCGAATCGATGCCAGCAGCGCTTGTTCGTGACTCGGCCCGCGCTCCAGGCTGTCCATGCAGATCACCTGCCGCAGAGAGCGGCGAAAGGGCGGACTCAAATAATCCATTCGTACGAACAACACGTTGTCCAACCCCCGTGCCGATGCCTCTTCGCGGGCAGTTTGCAGTGCGTGATGGGAGAGGTCGCAATGGATCACGAACCGCCAGCGGCTTGCGAAGTGGAGGGTGTAGTAGCCGGGGCCCGCCGAAAAATCGCAGACAAGATCGCGGCATCCGTCCGCGCTCAGCAGTTCCTCCACCTGCGCCACTTGCGATCGTTTGCGAATTTGATCGGCCGCATCGCTGCGAATCCGCCACTTCTCGCCGCCGTACGGTGCGTTTCTCGCCTGCCGGTAGGAGGCAAGGTAGCGGGGCGATGCGCCATCCGGTTCCATCGTCCGGCTGGCGACGAGCGAGACGCTCCGGCCGTCCGCCGATACCGGATACGCACGAGCGCACGCCACACAGCGCAGCAGTTCGGCTCCGTCGCGCCGCAACTCGCCGCCGTCGTCCGGGCAACAGAACAGATGCAGCAACTCCGTCAGTCGCGCGCTCATGGCGTCACTCCCGTGCATAGCGCCGAATTCGGAACCAAACGCAACGCGCCCCGTCGCTCACCAATTTCGGCCAGCAGCGTCTCCAGCAGCGGCCATGCGCCCCGCTCCTCAATCTCCCAGGAGTGGCCCCACAGGTGGACGACACCTCCACGCATGATCGCGCGGTCCAGTAGAGATCGAAACAAACTGGCGAGGCTCTTTTGCCGTCCAAAGCGCAACCAGGTGATCAGATGCCCAAGCCGCATCCGCCGCGCGGCGTTCCGCCAATAGCCGGACGGCGGATGAAGATGCGCTTGCAGCGTGGTGGGGATGACCGCGATGCCGGAGGTCCACCGGGGCGGGCCGCAATCGAGCAATTCCGTGGTGCGAAATCCATGGAAACCGGCGGCGGCGGCCATGCGCAAATGGGAATGTTTGTACCGGCCCCCCGGCGGCGCGAAGACCCGGCATTCGCGGCCAGTGACGTCCTCCACATACAGGCGCGAGCCGCGAATCTCCTCGCCGGCTTCCTTGTCCCGAAGCGCCGTCAGGCGGTGGTGGTGCAGCGTGTGCGCTCCCAGTTCGAAACCCTCAGCCAGCCACCGCAACTCTCGCCGCTCCAGCAGGACACGGCCCTCGCAATGGCGCGGCACGTAGAAGGTGCCGGGAACACCGTATCGCGCAAGCAGGTCGGCGAGCCTGGTATCGAGCGCGTCTCCATCGTCCCAACTCGTCGTCAGGTAGGTCATCGTTTCTCCTGGTTGTGGGAATGCTGCAAAACGAAGCCAATGGCGTCGCGAAATCCTTGCGCCATGCGCTCCTGCGTCCACGCCGCAACATCCTGGTAGGCGGCTTCCCCCATCCGGTCCCGTAGTCCGGGTTCGGAGATCATCCGCCGCATTGCGGCAGCCATTGCATCCGCGCCGCCTTCCGGAACCACGAGGCCGTTGCGGCCGTGCACTACCAATCCACCCGCAACCGCGCCCACGGCCCCGGTGGCAATCATCGGCACCCGCCGGTTGAATGCCTCGTTCGCTACCAGTCCCCAGGTTTCGCGCCCTGCTGGAACGGTGATCGAGGGAAGCACGATCGTCCACGCCAGGTCGTAGTAGTGAACGGCATCGGCAGGCGTCACGTAACCGGCAAAGCGCACCATCTGGGCGATGCCCAGCGCCTCCGCCTGTGCCCGCCACGCGCCGCCCAGCCACTCGGTCCCGCCGACGACGACCACCCCGCCGTCTCCGCCCACCCGGCCAACACCATCCACCC
>CAYUZM010001223.1:0-2038 GCA_964449665.1 uncultured Solibacteraceae bacterium | reverse complement strand
TGGCCATCTGGGCGGGCACGGTCAGCCGGGCCGGGCCTTGGAGCGCCCAGGCGAGGGGTCGCCCGGCGGGCCGAGCGCCGAGCCCGATCGAGGCCAGGGAGACGACGGCGCCGAGCCGGACGTCGGCCGAGGGGTCCTTGAGGGCCTGGACGAGAGCGGGCACCACGTGGGAGCCGAAGTACCGGAGCGCGATGGTCGCCTCGTATCGCGCCCTGAGGGAGGGGCTGCGCACGTCGGGTCGCCATTGCCCGACACCGCCTGCCGGATCGCAACCCCGCCACAGGCCGCCGACAACGTCCCACGCAGCAGTACGAGCGCGCCGCCCGGAATCGGCTGCAAAATCAATCCGGCGATGGTGGCTCCGAATATTCCCACCAGCCGCCAGCCGGCCGCGGTTACGCTCGCCGGTCGCGGGAGCAGGAATTCGATAACGAGAAAAATGGCGATCAGCGCGAGGAATCGCCACACACGCTGCGATGGCTTCGAAGAATCGGGCACGAGGGGCGATTATATCCCAGCGCTTCGTACGGACTACGAAATCCGTACTAGGAGCGAATCCTCATTGTTGGATACATCTGCGATTTACATACTGAGCCCATATGAGACTCGGTACTTGGGCAAGCATGGTTCTGGTGGGCGTCCTCGGAGGGCACGCACATGCCGGAATGTTCACCATCACGAACCTCGGTAGCGCCGCCTACGACACGGAGGCGCTTGCCATCAACGCGAATGGCGCCGCCGCCATCACGCCCTTCCTCCTCGGACAGCAATCCATCGCCTACGGTATCAATGACAACGGACTGGTCGCCGGCACGCTGTTCGGCCCGTCCGGCGCGCAAGCCATGTTTTCCTTCGAAGGTCAGGCCTGGGCCGTCGCCAACTTCACGGGTGAGTCCTATGCCAAAGATGTGAATAACGCGGGCCAGGTGGTCGGCTCCAATGCCGGTAAGGCGTTCCTCGCCCACAACGGCCAGGTCAGCTTCCTCACCCATCCCATCGCCACCCTCTATGACATCGCCAACGCCATCAACGAAAATGGCGCCGTCGCGGGCACGCTCATGGATGAGCAGGGAATCTCGCGCGCCTACGCCTGGTATAACGGCCAGACCGTCTGGACCGGCTCCCTCGGCGGCCAAAACAGCTTCGGCACCAATCTGAACGAGGCCGGCCAGTTCACCGGCTACGCCCAAACCGCCGACGGCTGGTCCCACGCCTTCCTTGCCCATGAAGGCCTCACCATCGACCTCGGTACCCTCGGCGGCACCTGCAGCTACGCCTACGGCATCAACAACAATGGCGACGTTGTCGGCTACTCCTACCGCAACGATGGCACAATGGGCGCCTTCCTCTCCGTCAACGGCGTCATGCTCGACCTCAGCCAGCTCGTCGTCGGCGCCGAAGACTGGCTCCTGAACGCCGCCTATGGCATCAACGACCTCGGCCAAATCGTCGGTACCGGCTTCTACAATGGACGCCGCACGGCGTTCCGCCTCGATCCCCTCGCGCCTCCGTTCGCCCCCGCCCACCTTCTGGAAATCGAGGACGCCGCCGTGCCCGAGCCCTCCACCGGGCTGCTCATCCTCGCGGGTCTAGCAGGAGTATTTCTCACCCGGCGGCTGGGTGATACAGGTAAAACCCACTAAAGACTGCGCGGGCAAAGTTCGATCCTCAATCAGAATGAGGCTCTTCGCCTTCGTCCTGGTCACCACGCTCGCCTCCTCGCAAACACCGCCGCAAGCCCCGATTGCACCCGCTGCGCCCGTGGCCCCAACCGCTGGCCCCACAACCGGCCAAACAATCGGCGCTGCCCGATCACCCACCGGCGCTGCCCAGCAACCCACCGGCACAATGCAACCACCCAGCGGCGCTGCTCAGCAGCCCACCGGCGCGCCCCAGCAACCCACCGGCGCTGCTCAGCAAACCGCCGGCACTGCCCAACAAACCACCGGCGCGCCCCAGCACCCCGACGGCATTCGCGGCCTCATGGTTCCTTCGCTCGACAAACCGAAGGAGGCGGTGCGCAAGCCGGTACGCTCCC
>CAYUZM010001222.1:0-2038 GCA_964449665.1 uncultured Solibacteraceae bacterium | reverse complement strand
CGGGAAAGCGATACCTGATTCACGACCGCGATCCCCTGTTCACGGCGGAGTTTCATCAGAACAAGCAGTCCAGTGAACCCACATATGTGGTAACCAACGGCCGTCGAATGTGAAGCAGTGAACCTTGTGTCCAAGGACGAGCGGTGAGCACCAAATGCCGAGGTACGGGCTGCCACGCTAGCCTCAAGCCCCGCGAACCTGGTAAAGCCGGGCAAACAAACCGCGCGCCTAGAAGATTTAGCCACGTCATCGTGCGACTGGAGCCGTAGTCGCGGTCGCTCCTAATTCGTTGATCACGAGCAATTCCACTCGGGCCATCCCAGCTTCGATTCCATGCACGGTCCAACCTTCCCGTTGCTGGCGCGCGAACAGCTCACATTTCTCTCCCGGACATAGCGCTTCTACAAGCCGGTAGAATTCCTCAGGCTTACGCGAATGCTCGCGGCGCGGCGCTTGCAGAATCGTAGTTCGGTCTCCTCTCAGAAATACCGGTCTCCCGCGAATGCCCAGCAGACAGTGTTCCGTCTGTCCCCGCAGCCACTCCCCCGTCCCCATGCGATCCTTCACCCACGTGAGCATCGTCTTGTACTCGAACCCCCAAGCTTCAGCAACTTCGAAGGCCAAACGGAGGTGCGCGTTCGTCGTCCAGAGCCAGAGCACTGCGTCTTTCTCGGCCAACTTGCCGACGGGTAGGGCTTTGATATCTTTCGGTGCCATTGAGGGATACGGCAAGTCGCCGCCCGAGTCGTATCGCCACGGTGGGTCCGCGACAATTACGCGGAACTTACCGTTTGGAACCTGCGGCGGCTCGCGATCAATTTGCTCGACCTGTTTCAGGACTTGCAACCTTCGGTAGACGCCTGATACCTTGCCGCTGCGGTCCATCTGCTCGACGAGATGGCCGTATTCTTCCGGTTGATTCTCGGCCGCGTCGACAACAGCTTCGGCGCGCTCAATTGTCGTGCGGCCAACACCGAGGTATCGCGCGACTTTGTCGCGAGAGTCTCCGGGTGTGGCGCCGCATTCGAACGCCAAGTCTGTTCGCACACCTTGACGAGAGCGCGCCTCCCGCCTTTCAAGAGGCTCAACCGCACGCTTCAACGCGACCATTTCGCTCGGCAGCAAGTCCTTCCGAACGAAATTCTCGTGAGCCTCCCCACGCGCGGCCTGAAGCAAATCGACAAGGGTGACGGGAATCTCCCGCCACCCTAAAAGCCGGCAAGCCGCGAGACGGCGCTGTCCCGCAATGAGCCGCCCCTCGGGCGTAACCACAACCGGATGGAGCAAGCCCACTGTTTCGATACTCTGGGCGAGGGCGCGAACGTCTCCCAGGTCCTTCCGGTATCGGAAGCCGATCTCGATCTCGTCGATGAGCCTTAGCGCGCTCATAGGTGAGAGATCAAGGCGCAGTCGGGACGTGCCGGGATACGGCCGCATCCGTCCGCCGCCCCATTCGACAAACTGACTTTGCGGAAGTTCCAGGTGCACGGACGATTCATCAACACTGCATCCACCGCATAGACTGCGAGTGCGCCTACGGCTTGCAGAATGTCGGCGATGGCGGGCGTTCCGGGGCAGGGAAAGCGGTCGTCGTTGACCATGTCCGGGAACAGACATGCCAAGCACGCACCGTCGCGCTTCTGCACAAAGACATATCCATGATCGCCGTCCAGCGAGACGGCCGCAGAGATCACGGGGATGCCTTTGGCGCGGAAGAAACGCGCGGCTGCAACGCGGGCGGGATTATTGTCCACGCCGCAAATCGCGACATCGCACGAGAGGTCAATCCCCCTTTCAATGGCGTCCTCCAAACGCATCGCAACTCCCTGAATTTCAGTTGCGGCGATGCATTCCGATTGGAGATTCTCGGCAAGTGAGATTGCTTTATTTCGTCCGAGATCCTTCGGATAGAAGCATTGGCGGTTCAAGTTGCTGGCTTCGACAATGTCATCGTCCAGCAATGTGATGCCGCCAATTCCCTTGCGTACCAGTGTCGGTGCTACGTGGGAGACAAGCCCGCCCGCGCCGATACAGACCA
>CAYUZM010001221.1:0-2040 GCA_964449665.1 uncultured Solibacteraceae bacterium | reverse complement strand
TGGAATTGGGGTTTTGTTGATGGGGATACTCAGGTCTGGCGCTTGCGTCGGTTCGCCGCGCCCAACAACGTCCCAGATATGTCTGTGCCTCAGCACTGCCAGGATTGCGTTGGGCGCCAGTTTCCGGATCGGCGACAATCTCTCTGCAACCCCCAGATGCATACCCGAGAGGGTTGATTTGAGCGTCGGCGCCACGGAGAAGGCGCGAGAGCAGGCGAAGCTCACGCTTCGCGATGATTGCGACGATTTCATAGAGCACGCCAAGCCGGAGGAGATCCGATTCCTCCATGAAGTGCTGGCGCAGTGGAGACTTGATCCAGCCCTCACCGATCTGCCGATTGCGGAGGCGTTCGACCTGTTCGCGGGCAACCTCGCCTCGCACTGGATGCGGGTGCGACCCACCGACTATCAGCAGGTGAAGCATTACGCGTCCGCGCTGGAAAGCGGGCAGCCAACCGCGCCGCTCGGCAACGGCCGGCATTTGTGGAAGAACCCGAAGCCCGCAACCGCGCCCGTGGCGAACTGAGAGCGAAGCCATGCCACAAGCTGCAATCGGTGGGCGTCGCGTTCCGGTTCTGAGAACTGCCGGGAGGATAAGGCAACCAAAGACGATCTCCCAGCGGGATTTGAGCGACCTTGCCGTGCTCACCAAGCGGGTCCGCGCGTCGAGAAAAGAACTGAGCGCCCTGCTACGTGAGTTGATCGACAAGCAAAAGCACGGTGCACGTATTGAGTCGGGCGAACTTTCGTGGGACGGAGTGCTCGACGATGCGCTCGACGCGTGGGGCGATTGAGAGTTGGATCGAAACAAAGGAGGATTGATGGAACACGAAATCGGAACAGCGCCAAGCGAATGGCTGGAAACCCCCGACGTGGCGGAATTCACCCTGGCAATTTATGACGATGGGACAGCGTGCCAGTACATTCGACTCACCCGAGACGAATACATCGCGCTGAAGCAGCACCTCGCCGCGATGCGACAACCGGTCAAGCCAAAGGCCGGGACGCTGCCTCCGGGCACTGTGGCGAGACCACGGCGCGCAAGCGTAGCCGCAACCCAAACGGCTGGCGTGAACTGACTGGAGATACCATGGCGGGCCGTCCCAAGCGCGTTGAAGTTGACGAGCGGTTCAGTATGACCGTCGCCGAACTGGTGCGCCTCATCGCGGCCCTTCCGAAGGACCGGCGCGAGGCGTTGGCGTTGGAACTGGAGCGGCAATCGCTGCTCGGCAATCATCGACCGCGCGACGGATCGGGAACAGACACTGTGCTCAAGCATGGAGTGATACAGCTATGAAGCACACACCGCGCAAAGCTGGGACTTTAGCAACAGAGACGGAACGCGCGCCCGCGCTTGGTCCGCTGGAGGTGCTCACTGTCAAAGAAGTCGCCGCCGAACTAAAGTGCAGCGAGCAGACCGTGGCGAATCGTTTCCAAGACCTTCCTGGCGTGTTCGATGTTGGCTCCGGCAAGCGGCAATCGCTTCGCATCCCGCGCCGCGTGCTCAACGATTGGATCGAGGAACGCCCACGCGGATTCTCCATGAAAAAGCGGGGGAAATAGGCTCGAGTGGCTATCTACCGCCCAACCTACACAGACCCGAAGTCGGGCGAATCCGTCGAGTCGAGGACTTGGTGGTACGAGTTCACGTTCGCCGGCCGTCGGGTTCGTGAATCTTCGAAGAGCACGCGGAAGACGATTGCGGCCGAGGCGGAGAAAAAACGCCGGTTGGAACTGGAGCGGTCGTTCAACGGCATCGCCGACAACCGGCGCGAACGCATCCGCTCGATAGCCGACCTGGGAGACGCCTTCCTCGCCGACTACAGGCTCCGCAACCCGCGCTCGGCCACCTTCGCAACTCAGACCATGGCACACGTCAAGCGATTACTCGGGGCCAAGCTCGCCGCCGACATCACCGACGCGACGGTGAAGGAATACCAGCGCGCCCGCCTGACAGAAGGGGCCGCGCCGAAGACCATCAACGATGAGACGGGCATGTTGCTCCGAATCCTGGAAGAGCAAGGTGACGCGATCCGGGCC
>CAYUZM010001220.1:0-2044 GCA_964449665.1 uncultured Solibacteraceae bacterium | reverse complement strand
CGGTCCGGGGCCCACCCCCGGGTCGGCGTGGTCGGGGGGTAAAAACGCCGGCTCAAAGGGCTTGTACCCCACCAGCAACCGCTGTTCGCCCGCCAGCCGGGGGGGGGCTTCCGCCAGGCCGGCCGCAAACCAGTGCTTGCGCCGCCGCATGTTGGCCGTGCCCGGATAGTTAGAACCATCGGCGAACCACAGCGAGATGTCGCGCGAGCCCAGCGCATGGGCAATGTGAACGCTGTCGAGAATGTGTTCGAGCGCCGCCTTGCGCACATCCGCGTCGGGATTCCCGAGCGAGCCGTGCTTGTAGATCTGGTCCTGGAAGACGTTCGGATTGATCGACCCCGGGCGCACGCCGTAGCGCGAAGCCGCCCGCCGCACGTCATCGACGCTCGCCGTGCCTTGCGGCAGGTCCCACAACACGTGCAGCGCCACCGTCGGGCACACGCCGGTCAGGGAGTGCACGAGTCCGGCGTCGCTCAGCTTCTCTTCGAGCGTGGTCGCCGCGGCGGCCTGCTGGAACTTGCCGAAACGCGTTCCCGTATTGGCAAAGCCCCAGGAAGGAAGCTCAATCTGAAACTGGTCGAGAGCGGCAAAAACGCGCTCGGAGTGCCGTTGATCCACGACCTCCACGCTACCTGAAAATCGCGCGCCGCGCCACGCTCACCCGCGCGGTGTTCACCCACGTCGCGCTCACCCACGCTGCGCCAACCCACACCGCGCCAACCATCGCCGCGCGAATCCCACGTCGCGCTAACCCACGCCCGATTCGCTCAGCGCCGCCCGGTGCCGCAAATGCCGCCCCACGGTCCGCAGCAACTCGTCCGGCGTGAACGGCTTCACCAGATAGCCATCCATACCGGCCTCCAGGCACCGCTCGCGATCCCCCTTCATCGCGTGCGCCGTCATGGCGACGATCGGCACGGCGCGCCCGGACTCGCCCTGCCGCCGGATCCTTCCCGTCGCCGCCATCCCGTCCACCTCGGGCATCTGGACATCCATCAGAATCAGATCCCACATCCCTTCGTTGAACATCTCCACGGCGATGGTTCCGTTGCCGGCCGAACCCGTCTCGTAGCCCGCCTTGCCCAATACGCGCTCGGCCAGTCTGCGGTTCACCGGGTTGTCTTCGCACACCAGAATGCGAGCCGGCAGACACGGCGCCAGGTCTTCTGTGCACGCAGGGCCGCTGTGGACCGGAGGGGCTTCGCGCGCCGCGCCGGCCGGCAGCAGACTCACGGTGAACTGAAAATGGCTTCCCCCCTCGGGCCGGTTCTCCACCCAGATGCGCCCGTTCATCAAATGCACCAGCCGTGCGCTGATGGCCAGCCCGAGGCCCGTCCCGCCAAAACGCCGCGTGGTCGATCCATCCGCCTGGTGGAACGGCTCGAAGATCAGCTTGCGCTGTTCCGGTGGAATGCCGATCCCCGTGTCGCTGACGCGAAACACGAGCTCCAGCGACCGTGCCGCGTTCGAAATCGTCCCGGCGTAGATCGCCACTTCGCCGCGTTCGGTGAATTTGATCGCGTTCCCCACTAGATTGATCAGAACTTGGCGCAGCCGCAGAGGATCGCCTTCCACCCACCGGGGCACCTCCGCATCCATTTCGCACGAGAAAGCCAAAGACTTCTGCCGCGCCGAGGGCTCCAGCAGCGACACCACTTCGCGTATCAGTTGCGGAAGATCGAACGGCACCGACTCCAACTCCAGTTTGTCGGATTCGATCTTAGACAAGTCGAGGATGTCGCTCAGCAGCCCCAGCAGATTCCGCGCCGAAAGGTTCGCCGTTTCCAGAAACTCACGCTGCTCGTCGTTCAAATCGGTTTCCAGCGCCAGCGACTGCATGCCCATGATGCCGTTCATCGGCGTCCGGATCTCGTGGCTCATGTTGGCCAGAAACTCGCTCTTGGCGCGGTTGGCCCATTCCGCTTTCTGCACGGCCTCCCCCAGCTCATTGGTCCGGGCGGTTATCATTTCCTCCAGGTGTCACCTGTGCTTCAGCCGTTCCATTTAGATCTTCTTCCTCTCTTTCACATTCCGGGCCATCCCC
>CAYUZM010001219.1:0-2046 GCA_964449665.1 uncultured Solibacteraceae bacterium | reverse complement strand
AGAGCGCCTGCATCAAGCGCCTCGCCATCCACCGGAACATCGGGATCATGGCCCATATCGATGCCGGCAAGACGACGGTCACGGAGCGGATCCTCTTCCTCGCGCAAAAGACCCGAAAGGCCGGGCAGGGCCCCGCGGGACCGGCCACGGAGGCACCCCCCGCGACCCCGCCCGTCTCTACACCTCCGGCCGCTTCGGCGCCATCGTCCTGCGCAAAGAAGGCAACGAGTGGAAAACTGCCGCCACCCTTGCCCCACGCGGCCAGGAACTCCGCACCATCGGCGAAGACGCCCAAGGCAATGTCTGGATCACCACGTTAATCGGAACCCTCCGCGCCGACTTCTCCCAAACCCCGCCCAAGGTCACCCACTATTCCCAATCCGACGGCCTCCCTGACGGCTGGAAAAACGTCTTCCGCGCCGGTGGCCGCTTCGGCATCGCCTCCGAAAAAGGCCTCCGCACCTTCAACCCCTCCAAATCCGCCTTCGTCCCCGAACCCGCCTTCGGCGCCGAATTTGCCGACGGCCGCCGCGGCACCCTCATCCTCCGCGACGACCCCCAAGGCAACGTCTGGATCACCGGCCCCTCCTACCACGGCGTGCTCACCCGCCAATCCTCGGGCGCATGGTCCTGGAAGCCCATGCCCTTCCTCGCCGCCGGAATCGACGAATTCTGGGCCGTCCAGCCTGACCCCGATGGCGTCGTCTGGGCCTCCAGCCCCACCGGCTTCCTCGCCCGCTACCAGCCCTCCGCCACCGCCTCGCCCAACGAACCCTTCCGCCTCATGATCCGCCGCCTCCAGGACTCCGACACCGGCCGCGTCCTCTTCGGCGGACGCGTCGACGCCCGCCACTACCTCACCCTCCCCTACTCCCAAAACGCTCTCCGCTTCGACTTCGCCGCCCCCTTCTTCGACGACCCCAACGGCGTCGAATACCAAACCATGCTCGAAGGCGGCCAGGCCGTCTGGTCCGGCTGGACCCGCGAATCCTGGCGCGACTTGAGCAACCTCTGGGAAGGCCGCTACCGCCTTCACGTCCGCGCCCGCAACGCTTACGGCCAGTCCAGTAACGAGGCCACCTACGGCTTCCGCGTCCTGCCCCCCTGGTACCGCACCTGGTGGGCCTACTTCTTGTACGGCGTCACCGCCGTCGGCCTCACGTCGTTGATCGTGAAATGGCGTCTTTATCAACTGCGCGAAAGCAACCGCAAACTCGAACAGATCGTCGAAGAGCGCACCGTCGAAATCCGCCTCCAGCGCGACCAGATCAAGGAGCAGGAGGAAAAATCGGAGGCTTTGCTCCTCAATATCCTCCCCGCCCCCGTCGCCAAGGAACTGCTCGCCACCGGCTCCGTCGAGCCCATGCAGTTCGACGACGTGACCGTCTGCTTCACCGATTTCGTCGGCTTCACCGTCTCCAGCGAAAAAATGGAAGCCCAAGCCGTCGTCGCCCAGCTCGACAAATACTTCACCGAGTTTGACCGCATCGTCACCCGCTACGGCCTCGAAAAACTAAAGACCATCGGCGACGCCTACATGTTCGTCTCCGGTCTCCCCCAGCCCTCGGCCTCCCACGCCGTCGACGCCGTCCTCGCCGCCCTCGAAATCCTCGAAAAGGCCAAGGAACTAGCCCAACGCCCCGGCGGCACCCAATGGCGTCTCCGCGTCGGCCTGCATTCCGGACCCGTCGTCGCCGGCGTCGTCGGCGTCCGCAAATTCGCCTTCGACATCTGGGGCGACACCGTCAACCTCGCCTCGCGCATGGAATCCAGCGGCATCCCCGACCGCGTCAACCTCTCCGCCCACACCCACTCCCTCGTCCGCGACTTCATCGAATGCGAACCCCGCGGCCACGTGCGCACCAAGGACGGCCGCGACCTCGAAATGTTCTTCGCCAAGCGCATGCGCCTCGCCGCCGCCATCGAGGCCACCCCCGTGCGCCCAATTTCCCCCGGCCTCCAAACCCCCGCCGCCCACCCCACCCCGTCCCTACCCGAACACCCCCCACAGCCATCACCACCCCCCCCCCCAACCCCTGACCCCAC
>CAYUZM010001218.1:0-2050 GCA_964449665.1 uncultured Solibacteraceae bacterium | reverse complement strand
GCGTTGGGCGTGGGGTCGGAAGGCGTCGGCATGGGGGGAGTCGGCGGCATCAGAGGTAGTCGTAGACGCGGTGTTTGAGGCGCTGGAAGACGATCCAGCCGGCGGCGAAGACGAACAGGGAGCTGAGGCAGAGTTTAGCCATCAGGGAGAAAGCCGGGGCGCGGCCTTCCATGAGAATGTTGCGGGTGGCCTGAACGATGGCGGCGATGGGGTTGAGGGAGTAGATTTCGACGAACTCGGGTTTGATCATTTCGCCGCCGTAGAAGATGGGCACAAGCCAGAACAGAATTGTATTGGCGGACTCGACGACATAGCGCATGTCGCGCACGTAGACGTTGAGGGCGCTGGTGGCGAGGACCATGCCGATGACGAAGAGCACGAAGAAGCCCCACACAAAGGGGAGCAGGGCCCAATAGCGATTCACCGCGAAGCCGGAAACGAACAGGACGGCGGCGAGCAATCCGAATTGAATGAAGACGTGGAGGCAGTTGGAGAGCACGCTGGCGATGGGGATGATTTCGCGCGGGACGGGGACCTTCTTGATGAGGTTCGTACTTTCGAGAAGGCTGGCGGTGCCGGTGCTCCAGGCGAGGGCGAAGAAGTTATAGGGGATGATGCCGCAGAGGACGAAGACGGGGAAGTCTTTGCGCGAGGCGGGGAAGACCTGGGTAAAGACGAAGGTCAGGACGGCCATCATGATGAGCGGGTTGAGGAGGCTCCAAAAGATGCCGAGGGACATGTTGCGGTAGCGGGTGCGGAAGTCTTTCAGCACAAGCTGGCGGAGGGCGAACGAATACTGGCCGTGCCAGCGGGGGTCGGCGGAATCGGTCGCGGCGGGGTGAGCCATGGAGGGGCGAATCAGGCGGAGCGGCCGCCGGCGGTGGTGGAGGCCGGTTGCGCGGCGGAGTTCGCGGCCGGTTGCGCGGCGAGCGACTGGCGGACCTGTTCTTCGATCCAGCGGTAGGTGGTCGCGAGGCCGTCTTCAAGGGAGACGGCGGGTTCCCAGCCGAGGGTCTGGCGCAGGAGGGTGTTATCGGAATTGCGGCCACGGACGCCCATGGGGCCCTGGATGTGGCGGAGGCTGACTTCGATGCCGGCGATGCGGGCGACGAGGCGGGCGAGGTCGTTGATGCTGATGAGGCGGTCCTGGCCGAGGTTGAGGGGATCGTGGAAGCCGGAGTTCATCAGGCGGTAGATGCCTTCGACGCAATCGTCGATGTAGCAGAAGCTGCGGGTTTGTTCGCCGTCGCCCCAGATTTCGATCTCGTGGTTGCCGGTGAGTTTGGCGGTGGCGACTTTGCGGCACATGGCGGCGGGGGCCTTTTCGCGTCCGCCGTCCCAGGATCCGAGGGGGCCGAAGATGTTGTGGAAGCGGACGATGCGGGTGTCGAGGCCGAAGTCCTGGCGGTAGTGGATGCAGAGGCGCTCGGTGATGAGTTTTTCCCAGCCGTAGGCGTCTTGCGGGAAGGCGGGGTAGGCGTCGTCCTCTTTGAGCGGGGTGACGTTGGCGTCGGTCTGTTTGAATTCGGGATAGACGCAGGCCGAGGAGGTGTAGAGGAGGCGTTTGACGCCGTTGGCGCGGGAGGCCTCGATGGTGTGGATATTGATGAGGGCGTTGTTGTGGAGGATGATGCTGTGGTTATTGGCGATGAAGCCCATGCCGCCCATGTCGGCGGCGAGGGCGTAGACGTCGTCGACGCCGGCGGTGGCCTGGAGGGCGGCTTCGGTGGTGCGGAGGTCGGCGACGAGGAAGTCGTCGGCATCGGTGGTGGAGTATTCGGGGAGCTTGAGGTCGACGCCGCGGACCCAATGGCCGCGTTGCTTGAGCGAGGTGACGAGGTGATGACCGATGAAGCCGCCCGCCCCCGTGACGAGTGCTTTGCGGGGGGCGTTAGCGCTCATCCGCGTGTGTGCTCCAGAGACCCGGCGTGAGCGGAAATAGAGGCGGCCGGTTGGCCCGTACCCGGACGGGCCGAACCCGAGCCGAGCGTGAGATAGGTGCAAACATCTTCAAATCCCTTGTCCTTAAAAAGACGCCAACAATCCACCA
>CAYUZM010001217.1:0-2050 GCA_964449665.1 uncultured Solibacteraceae bacterium | reverse complement strand
GGCCGCTGGCAGCGTGGTCTCCCACAGCAGTTCTCCCGTGATCTTGTCGTAGACGTGGAACTTACGGTCGTGGTTGGTCGCGCCAATGAAGAGCAGACCGCCCGCGGTCGCCACCGCGCCACCGTAGTTCTCCGTGCCGGTGTTCTTCATGCCCTTGGCGGCGAGTTCGGGAAACTCGCCGAATGGAATCTGCCAGGCATACTCACCTGTGCTCACATTGAGCGCATTCAACGTGCCCCATGGCGGCTTGATGGCGGGATAGCCGTCTTTGTCGAGGAACTTGTTGTAGCCGTCGGTGCGGTACTTCAACTGCACGGCGTTCGACTGGCGCGGCGCGGGGAGTTCGATCTCCTTGTTGTCGCCCGTGCGGAGGAAGGCGGTGAGCGCGCGTATGCCTTCGTCGCCGAGGAAGGCAAAGCCGGGCATGCGGCCCGCGCCTTTGCGGATGACCTCTTCGACATTCTTGCCTTCGAGGTTCAGCAGCGCGGGAAACTCGGGCGGTGTGCCTTTGCGGTCCTCGCGATGACAGCCAGAGCAGTTGCGTGTGTAGAGTTGCGCGGCCGTCGACTTGCGCGTGCCGTCGCCTTGCGGAATGAGGCGCAGCACCCAGGCCATTTCGTTTGAGTTGATGTAGAGCAGGCCGGTCTCGGGGTCGTACGCCTGGCCGCCCCATTCGGCTCCGCCGTCGAAGCCTGGGAAGACGAAGGTGCCTTCGAAGCTGGGGGGCGTGAACTGCGGACCGCTGCGATAGGAGCGGTAGCGTTTGAGGGCGTCGGCGTGGGCTTCGGGCGTGCGCGTGGTGAGCAGCGCTTCAGTGACCTCCTGGCGCGCGAAGGGCGCGGGCTTGAGCGGCAGCACTTGCGTGGTGGCGAGCAGCTCGCCATCGGCGGGCGAAGGCGGCGTGCGGACCGTCTCAAAGGGGAAGAGCGATTCGCCGGTCTCGCGATTGAAGATCCAGGCGTGGCCGGACTTGGTGCATTGTGCAACGGCGTCGATCGTTCGGCCGTTGCGCTTGACGGTGACGAGCACGGGCGCGGTGGGGAGGTCGCGGTCCCACACGTCGTGCTTGACGAATTGGAAGTGCCAGACGCGCTTGCCGGTTTCGGCGTTCAGCGCGATCAGGCTGTTGGCATAGAGGTTGTCGCCATGGCGGTTGCCGCCGTAGAAGTCGAACGCGGCGGAACCGGTGGGGACAAAGACAAGGCCGCGCTTTTCATCGAGCGCCATGCCGGGCCAGGAGTTCGCGCCGCCGAGCGTCTTCCAACCATCGGCGGGCCATGTCTCGTAGCCGGGCTCGCCGGGATGCGGGATGGTGTGAAAGCTCCAGCGCAGTTTGCCCGTGCGCGCGTCGTAGGAGCGAATGTCGCCGGGCGAGGAGGGCAAGCCTTCGCTGGTGAGGAAGCCGACGATGAGCGAGTCCTTGTAGACGACGCCGGGCGAGGTGTTGGTGACGCGCTGCGTTTCAGGATCGCGGCCGAGGTTCTCGCGTAGATCGATGCGGCCATTCGCGCCGAACTCTTCGATGAGCTTGCCGGTCTTGCGGTCGATGGCATAGAGGAACGTGCCCGCGCCGACGTAGAGGCGGTCGCCCCATTGCATGAGGCCGCGGTTGCGCTGCTTGTTGGTGACGGGCTTGCCGAAGAAGGGATCGAAGCTCCACAGCAGTTTGCCGGTGGCGGCGTCGAGAGCGATGACGCGGAGTTTCGGCGTGGTGCCGTAGAGAACGCCGTCGATGACGATGGGGCGGCACTGGATTTCGGAGCCCTTGAACTCTTCGCCGGTGTCGAACTGCCAGGCCTTGGCGAGCTTCGCGACATTGGAGCGGTCGATCTGTTTGAGCGGCGAGTATTGCGCCGTGGGCTTGGGTGTGGAGAGTGGAAGCGCGCGGCTGCCTCCGCGCGTGCCGTCCCACCAGGGCTCGCCGAGACCTTCGTACTTGCCGAGGCCATCCCAACGATCGCGCGTGCGGCCGTTGAGATCGTAGACCACGAGGCCGGAGGCGACGGTGAGTTCATTGACCAGCTTCTGCGTGCCGTCCATACGCGCACCG
>CAYUZM010001216.1:0-2050 GCA_964449665.1 uncultured Solibacteraceae bacterium | reverse complement strand
CGGCAGCTTGATGCGTGCTTCGATGAGACCATACTGAACATTGCCCGCGGGATTGCCCCCCGTGTTGATGCGCGCGGAATGGAACGCTTGCATGCTGGAACTGGTCGGATAAATGGTCATCCCCAGGGCCTTACCATCGGCAGCGTTTGGGTCATTCACGACCGACAGAGTTGTAGCATCGTTGACGTAGCGAACGGCCGTGTTGGTCCCGGATGGCGCTGCCGGCGAACGACTCCGTGAACCCCGAAGTTCCCTGCACCGGTTCGGTCAGTCGCGCTTCTTCGGCGAACAACATGTACTCGACCAACTCCTCGACCGCCGAGTTCACGCGCCGCGTCATCGATTCGCTCACAATGTCCTCGGGTTTCCCTAACGCCTTGTTCATGGCCGCGTTGTCGTGCTGCGCCATGCGGGCTTCGTATCCGACGCGGGTGATCAGATTCGTCATTCGCGTCTGATGCTCTAACGCCATGAGCGCGACGATGTCGCTGTGCGGCGTCAGATAGGGGCCGGTGTCGAAGCGACGCCGCAGGTCAGTGACGTTTTGTCCGTTGGCGTCAAGGGTGACCGGCGGGGTGCGATCGACGGCAAACGCATTGCCCATGTGGGTTTGTGAACCGTGCGTGCCTGTGACATACCATCCTCCCCAGCGCTCTCTGAGGGGACTGCGGTGATCGGTAACGAACGTTCCAGCGTGGAAGACCGGCATGCCGGAGGCGGACGTATAGACGGACCGCACTACCAATCCCGGCACGCCGACGGTGGCGCCATTGGCGTGGCACTGCAGGCACGTGTCCTGGCGGTAAAAACGCGGTTTCTCGTCCGCGATCTGATCGAGTGTGTAAAAGATCACGCCTTGCTTCGGGTCGACAGAGGCGAATTCCAGCACGTCTCCGCCTCGTACAAAGCCGACGGACACGTCGTCAGAGAAGTAGATTGCGCGGGGAAGATTGGGAACGATTCTGGGGGCTTGAAAGCTTGTCTTGGAAAAGACGAGCACTTGCGATTCGGAGCGGACCTGCAAGGCGTTCAGGACGGATTTCAGATACCCTTGGCCCTCCTGGAACTCCAGCTTCACCTGGCCTGCGTCGACACGTTTTTGCAGCCTCGCGATGGGATCGTCGACCGTACGGGTTTCATATTGGATAGCCGGATGGTCCAGAGGAACGGTGTACGATCCCCCCAGCCCAGCCATTGCCACTACCGCCGCGCACACGCAGCCAACCACAACTCCGCTAATTCGCCGCTTGGACATGACAGAGCGTTTCTCCTTTCTCGCACAGGGGACGGATCGGGCTGGGATCGGAAAGGATCTCGGCCAACGTCGTTGAGGCAAACGCTTCTTCTACGTATCGCAGCGCGTCATCGAGCTTGCGGTGCAGCGGGCAGAGGGTCGTCGCGTGGGCTTTCAAGTTTAGCGGGCAATGCTTGATGCGCTTCAGCGGGTCCACTGCGGCAACCACCTCCAGCACGTTGATCCGCTCCGGAGGGCGCGTGAGCGCAAATCCTCCGTTTCGCCCGCGCTGCGCCGTTACAAGCCCCGCCTTCGTGAGGGGTTGCAGGACCTTGATGAGGTAGTCGTACGGCACCTGAGTTCTCGCGGCGATCGCCTGTGCCGTCCATGATGCCGTGGAGTCGCCGGCCAGAACGACGACTGCACGTAAGGCGTATTCAGCTGTCTGAGAGAGCATACTTGGTTTGATAATATGATATCTGGATATAGATATCCAGTATTTTCTGGACGCCTTAAGGTTGCCGACGATACAGCTATGAAATTAAATCACTTATTGCTCGTCTGGAGATCGCCCGAATCAAACCCGTCGTCGGCTTTTGTATCGATTTCCGAGATCGAGATCAGGATCGACGCTTCTTTCGTTGGGGCGACCGGCAGGACGCAACGAAGATATTTGCCCGCGTGATTCGCGCACGGGGCTTCCGGAGAGATGCGGGCTAGCGGGGATCGGCGCGCTTTGGCCACCCTCATTCTCCCAACGTTCAATCGCTGCCTTGATTTCGTCTCGCATGGTATTGCCCTATATGCCGCCTGTTT
>CAYUZM010001215.1:1051-2053 GCA_964449665.1 uncultured Solibacteraceae bacterium | reverse complement strand
CTGTGTAACGCCGGGACCCCCAGCGCGCGCGCAGCCTCCTCATCCTCGTGTAGAGCGCGCCAACGATAGCCCCAGCGTGAGTTCATCAGGAATGCGACGACCACGTAACCGGCCGCAGTAATTGCGAGGAAGGCAAGGTAGAAATAGAGCGTTCCACCGCGCAGACTTGCAAACGGGTGGTTGGTTTCCGGGTTGATGGCCTTGAGGAAATAGCCGCCGGTGCCCCCGACCAGACCCCAGTTGTCGAATAGCACGCGGGTGAATTCAGCGAACGCTATGGTCAGCAGTGCAAAGTGTACACCTCTGACAGAATAGCGCACTCCGATCCATGTGATTGCCATTCCGATGATCGACGACAGAACAGCGCCGGCCGCAAGCGCAAGCCAGGGGCTCCATCCATAGGTTTGAGACAGCACGGCCGTGGAATAGGCGCCCACTCCCAGAAACAAGGCGTGGCCAAGCGAGAGCAGGCCCGCCGTCATCATCAGGTTCCAGGTCATGCCCATGAAGGCATAAAAGAAGACCAATGTGAGCAGACTCTGCCAGAACGAATCGATCACGAAGCCGATCGCTGCGAGGAAGGCAAAAAAGACTAGCGCCGGCCAGATTGACGCCAGCGTTTTCATGACCGCTCCCGCTCGCCGAATAGGCCATTGGGACGCAACAGCAGCACAAAGACCAGCAACGCGTAGGAGAACAGGGTTTTGAGTGAGGGCGAGAATGCAAGGGCCGCAATCGCCTCAGCGAGGCCGATCAGCACGCCGCCGAACAGCGCACCAGTCAAGCTGCCCAGCCCGCCGACGATTACGATGATGAAAGCGATCAGGGTGAAGTCGGTCGCCAGAAACGGTTGCGTGTCGAACATCGGCGAGATCAGGGCGCCGGCTGCCCCCGCGCAGGCCATGCCGATGCCGGCGGTCATTGCGTAGACACGCTTCACCGATATGCCGATAACCTGCGCCCCGACCAGATTGTCCGCAGCGGCCCGGATCGCGCGTCCCA
>CAYUZM010001215.1:0-1041 GCA_964449665.1 uncultured Solibacteraceae bacterium | reverse complement strand
GGGCCCCGATGCCAGCCGCGCAAACCGGGTTGGCGGTCGCGCGCCGGTCGCGGGGTACAAAGGTGGATTTCCTCATGCAGCAAATCGTTCCCGCTATGGGGACCAAGGCCGTAAGCGCGGCCTGGGCGCGAACATTGTCGAGGCGAGGCGGACCCGGTGTATAGGACTGCATGGTCATCGGGTCCTGGATCGACCTCGGATCCGGACCGAACAGGACGACATGCAGTCCCGTGATAATCAATGCGAGCGAGATGAAAAGAATGAACTGTGTGTGCTGAGGGCGGTCGATATAAGCGTTGATGATGAGCTTCTGTAGCCAATAGCCGACGAAAAACAATAATCCGCCCGCCGGAATTGCGAGCAGCCAGGGTTGCAGATGCGTCGCGCTCCACATCCAATACGCGGCCTACATACCAATCACCACCATCTCCCCATGCGCAAAATTGACCATGCGCATGACCCCGAAGATGATTGTAAGCCCGAGCGCGATCAGCCCATAAACAAGGCCGATCAGCCGGCCCCTGACGCGAACATTTAAATAAAGGGCGGTCCCGATCCAGGCCTGTTAAAACCGGGGCCCTTTCGCCGCTGGTCAAACGGGCCCGCGGCAAATCCCGGGCCATCGTCGCCCCGTACCGGCTTGATGCGCGGCGCTGCATTTCGTACCTGACGATTGAACATGCCGGGCCGATCCCGCTGGAACTGCGCTCCCTGATTGGCAACCGCATTTATGGTTGTGATGATTGCCAGTTGGTTTGTCCATGGAACAAGTTTGCCAAGCGCAGCGCCTTGCCCGATTTTGATGCCCGTGCCGGTCTGACGGGCATTCAACTGGTCGAACTGTTTGGCTGGAGCGAAGAAGCGTTCTTGCGCTTCACGGAGGGCAGTCCGATCCGGCGCATTGGCCATGAACGGTGGCTGCGTAATATTGCGGTGGCACTGGGAAATGCTTTGCGTGTCATTGGTCATGAGGATCGCACGCCTTTGTTGACAGCGCTTGCGTTGCGTGCCGAGCACCCCAGTGCCGTGGTGCGTGAACAT
>CAYUZM010001214.1:0-2060 GCA_964449665.1 uncultured Solibacteraceae bacterium | reverse complement strand
GTTCGCAGTAACAGCAGTAAATCTAGCGGGTTAAAGTCCCGTCCGGGGAGTTGTCCGTACACCCCGGTAGCATGAGGAAGCGGCGTCGTGGTAACACGGGGTCGTGAGTTTCCACACAGCAAGAGAGCAGGCCGTAACGCAAGTGAACCTACACGTAGCCTCGTAAAACGAATTGGAGAAGCCGTCCTGTGGACAGAAGGGGAAGGTCGCTGGAAGTGCGCTGAAATAACGGAAGTGGCGCACATCATCTCCCGGGGTAGCAGGGTCGGCATGTTATCGAAGATTTATTGCCCAGTGCTGGAGACCCGTTGCGGTGGTGGGGAGACCATCGACTGATGCGTATAAGGAAACGAAAGCGCAACAGGCCGTAACGGGAGTCGGAGGGGTTCATAGTACCGTTTGAGACTGAGGGACAACATAACCCCGGTCGAGGGAAGGGACCCTGCTTTGTTCGTGCAACCAAAGAGTGGAGGAGAAGGGGATTGCCGTGTCGCTAACAACCCCTGATGTAATCAGGACACTACAGAGGAAGCTCTACACCAAGGCCAAGCAAGAACCGGCCTATCGCTTCTATGCGCTATATGACAAGGCATGGCGGGCGGACATCCTCATGTTTGCCTACCGCCTTGTGCGTGCCAATAAAGGAAGTCCCGGTGTCGATGGGACAAACTTCGAGGACATAGACGCGACGATAGGGATAGACACGTTTTTGTCGGAACTCGCCCAAGACCTGAAAAACAAAACCTACCACCCCAGCCCGGTACGGCGCGTCATGATTCCAAAGGCGGACGGCAGCATGCGCCCGCTCGGGATACCGACGATCCGCGACCGTGTCGCCCAGATGGCGGTTAAGCTCATCATTGAACCGATATTTGAAGCGGATTTCTGCCCGAATTCTTATGGATTCAGGCCAAAGAAATCCGCCCACCAAGCGGTAGATGACATAGCGAATGCACTCCATCAAGGCTACACCAACGTCATTGATGCCGACCTGTCGAAATACTTTGACAGTATTCCGCATACCAAACTGCTGACCATCGTAGCCGAGCGCGTAGTTGACAGTGCGATTCTGCACGTAATCAAGCTATGGCTCAAAGCGCCGGTCATCGGCGAGGATGAGGACGGCACCCGGAAGAATGTAGGCGGTGGCAAAGCCAACAGCAAAGGCACGCCGCAAGGCGGCGTCATTTCCCCGCTGCTGGCCAACTGCTACCTGCACCTGCTGGATCGGATCTGGGACAAGCATCAACTGCGCAGAAAATTGCAGGCACACATCGTCCGCTATGCGGACGACTTCGTGGTGCTGTGCAGAGGCAAAGTAGAAGCGCCACTGGCAGCAGTACGACATGTCCTGGATCGGCTTGATCTCACGCTGAACGAGAGCAAGACCCACATCGTTGATGCACGACAGGAAAGCTTCATCTTCCTGGGTTTTGAAATAGGGGTGAGCAAGAGTTGGAGGTCGGGAAAAAGCTATCCGCATGTCTGCCCGGCACCGAAATCCCTTGCGAAAATCAAAGAACGTATAACGCAATTGACCGCACGAGAGCGCACACCGATACCATTGGAGGATATAGTCGGGAGCATGAACGCCACCCTTCGCGGGTGGGCGAACTACTTCCACTATCGCAATTCCAGCAAGGTGCTGGACAAGGTGAGGGTACATGCAGAAGAACGCCTGCGCACACACCTGATGAAGCGCCACAAGGTCAAGGATCGTGGGACGGGCATTAGCCGTTTCCCGAGCCAGCAGCTTTATACGCACTATGGGCTATACAAGGTTCCGACAACGGCGGGCTGGAAAACGGCGTATGCCTAGTGTGAAGAACATCGGAAAGCCGTGTGCGGGAAAACCGCACGCACGGTTTGATGAGGAGGGGCAGGGGAGAACCTGCTCCTTAGTGCGCCTGAAAGTGCGCAATGCCAGAGGGGTGAAAGTCCCCTTCAGGGAAAACGCTTTCCGCCCTGTAACCGACCGTAACTGCGGCATCGGGAGATGAGGTGGAGAGCAACGGGAGGTGAAAAGCTAGTCCGTAGGATAACAAAATCGATGAGGCCCG
>CAYUZM010001213.1:0-2061 GCA_964449665.1 uncultured Solibacteraceae bacterium | reverse complement strand
ACGGGATACGACCGTTCTTGAACGGCTTCGCAATCCGCAGTGTTCGGACACACTGCTGCGGAATACGAATATGTTCGTGCTGGCAGTGCGGCCCGAATCGGTGGACCGCTACTACGCCGAACACCTGATCCATCGAACGCCGCCATCATCGCAGCATCCCAACGGAATTCTGGTCCGTTCCAAGTCGGAAGTGATCGTCGCTGGGGCATTGTCGAAACTCGGAATCAGCTACGAGTATGAACAGAAGCTCCCGTCGAAGGGCGACCCGAACGACTTCAGGCTCCCGGACTTCACGGTGAGCTACGAGGGCGACACGTTCTATTGGGAACACCTGGGGATGCTCTCGGTCCCGTCGTACAAGGAAGCCTGGGAACGCAAGCGGCAATGGTACGAAGACAACGGCTTCCTCGACCGAGTAATTACGTCCGAGGATGGATTGGACGGCAGCATCGACGCTGCTCAGATCGAACGCATCGCACGCACGAAGATTCTCCTCGAAGGATAAACGGTCACGAACATGGCAAAGAAGTCATCGAACAAGCAGCAGGAAAGACTCTTTGAGGAGAACCTGGTTCCGGCGAAACCGGGATCGGGTGAACTCTTCGATGTCAGTTATGGCGACGAGCCGAAGCCGGTCGAGTGCTTGGGAATGACGTTCCCGAACGACAAGGCTCGCCGTGCGCACTTCACTGAGAAACTGCGTGAGAAACTGAAAGACCCATCCTTCCGCAAGCTCGAAGGTTTCCCCATTGGTGAAGATGATGACATTCTGGCGCTGTCCGACCCACCCTATTACACGGCCTGTCCGAATCCATTTCTCAATGATTTTCTATCGGACAAACAAGAAAGCTCGCAGCCATTCTGTCAGACGCCGTTCGCAGCGGATGTCTCCGAAAGTAAGTCTGACCCGCTGTACAACGCACACTCATACCACACGAAAGTACCACCACGGGCGGTCGCACGTTACATCCTTTGGTTTACACAACCCGGTGACGTGATCCTAGATTCTTACTGCGGCTCAGGAATGACAGGTGTTGCTGCTGACATGTGTGCCTCACCACCAGAAGATTTCAAAAGCTCCCTTCCGGATGAATTTCGGCAGATGGGTCGCAAGTCCGTTCAGTGGGGAGAGCGACTGTGTATTCTCAATGACCTTTCTCCAGCAGCTACGTTTATTGCGTCCAATTTCGCACATCCTCGCAATATCAACGCTGTCGCCGATGAACTAACTCAGGCTCTTGAAAGCGCCAAGAAGAGGTTCGGGACTACATACGGGACGACTCATAGTGGATGGCCCGCTGGTGAGCGCAATCCGAGCCGATGGAAGAACAAGCAACCCATTGCAGGGAAGAATGGCAATGTCGTCTTCGTCATTTGGACCGAAGTGCTGACTTGCCCAGATTGTGGCGAGGAAGTCAATCTTTGGCTACACGGTTTAGACCCAGCCAAAGCAGCAGTTAAAGAGAAAATCACCTGTCCAAACTGTGGGTCAGCATCGAAGAAGCTCGAAATGAACCGCAGGGAAGAGTCTACATGGGATGAAATGCTGGGCGCAACAGTGACAAAGAACAAGTTCGTCCCCGCTTTCATTATCTATGACGTTGATGGAAAACGATATGAGAAGGTGCCAGACGAGAACGATTTGAAGTTAGCGGCAGAACTCGACTCATCAAAATATCGTAGTCCTCTCCCTGCTGTAAGGATGATGCACAATGAGGGGGCGTGGGGCAATATGCACCGTGCCGGGTATCATCGGGGCATTTCTCACGTTCACCACTTCTTTACAAAGCGAAACTGGCTAATTCTGGCTGACCTTTGGGCTTCAACTTCGCTACCCGGATCACGCTTCGTACTCACGAGCCTGATGAATCGGTTGTCTCGGATGAGTAGCCTTCACATGAAGAACTTCTTCAACGGTGGCGGTGGGTTTGCTGCTGGCAATACGAAAGGGAATCTATACTTTCCATCGTTTTACATTGAGCAATCTCCATTTGAATACCTGCCAGAACGAACAAAACGAGCCTCTGCTGCGTTTCGAGTTCGGAATAAGAACCCGAATAC
>CAYUZM010001212.1:0-2062 GCA_964449665.1 uncultured Solibacteraceae bacterium | reverse complement strand
ACCACCCCACTTCGCGGCATGCTGCTTCTTCTGGAACTCCTCAAACTCGCGCCGTGTCTGCTCCATCTGTTCCGGAGTCGGCACCGCCAGCCGGGGCATCACCGTCCATGAACGGCGCGCGATGGTCTTCGCCACGCCGTTGGCCTTCTGCAGTGCGTCGTTCCACTCAAGCAGGTCGCCGCGGCTCATCGCCAGCCCGTGCTCCTCGGGTTGATACAGCGTCCCCCTCGGATAATCGGAGTAAGGGATCTTCATCTGCTCAATGTGCGTCCCCATGACGTTGGTCACCACTTTGCCTTCGGTGAAGTCCACCAGCCGTTGCGCGCTGGCCGTGTAGGCGCTCCAGTTCCGCACCGACAGACGGCCCGGGTATAGATTGTCGCCGGTCAGCAGCGCGCCGGTCTGACGGTCATAGAGCGCGATGGCGTTGTCCTCGTGGCCGGGAATCGGAATCACGTCCAGCACGCGCGAGCCGAGGTCAATCTTTCCGATGCCCGTCGGATAAGGCTTGATCGCAAACGCCTTCTCCAACTCCGGCACCGACGCGGCTACGAAAGTGATGTTCGGCTTGTTCTTGAACTGGTCGTCGCCCGCGATGTGGTCGCCGTGCGCGTGCGAATGCATCACCAGCAGGTGAATCGTCTGGCGCTGCCTGCGCTCCAGCCACTTCGCGATCGTGCGGTGCACGATGTGCGACACGTCGTTCACGCCCGCGCCCGTATCCATCAGCAGCACCGTCTCGCGCCCGAAGATCAGGTAGAGGAACGGCTTCTCATAGTGCGTGCACCCGGATTCGCGCAGGATATAGAAGTCCGGATTGTACTCGTGCACCTGCCAGTCGGGAACCTCCATGCACTTCGGGCCGCCCGTGATCCAGCGCTCGGGCACCGTGCCGAGTTGCACGCTGTCTCCCGGAGGATAGACGGTCTGGTTCCAGAGAAGCCCCGCGGCCGCGATTGCGGCGGCGGACAACCGGATAAGTACAGACGCACGATTCATGGCTGGAAATCCTCCTCGGACGGCCGCTGTGAAAGGCGCGGCCATGAACAGTAACGATTGAGCGCGCCCATTTCCCGACACGGCATTCCGAAGTTCCTGCATCGGAAGAATTGATCGAAGGGATAAGAAGAAGTGATTCCGGCGACGATGTGCAAGCGCTGGCACGGTTTCGGCCCTTGCCGCGCCGTCCCGCGCCGCGATTGCGTATTGACAGCCCCATCCGCGCCAAGCTATAAACGGCAAGACTCTCAACGTGCCTAGAGTGTTAGGCGGTCTCCGAGACTAGAGCGGGCTTCCCAGGCGAAGTTCGCGCCTCCGACACCGCGGACACCAGCTTTCTGCCGGTCCACGCCCCACAGACCGGCCGTGTTCCTTACCCATCGCTAGTCCTTCGCGCGCCACGCGTGGCTCCGCACGTGTGCCCGCGCGCCTGTACGCAAATTCAGATCAGGGGATGAATTGAAAATGGCAGAACGCACTCTCTATCGATCCAGCCGCACCTTACGGGCGATCCTGTCCGGCGCGGCCACACAGCTTGTACTGCTCGGATGTTGCGCGGGCATGGTCTGGGGACAGGCGACCACATCGCTGCGCGGGCTCGTCACCGATGCCCAGGGCGCGGCCATCGACGCAACCTCGGTGAGGCTGCAGGGAACCGAAACCGGCTTCCGCCGCTCAACGATGACCGATGGCAGCGGCGCCTATACCTTCTCGCAAGTGCCGCCGGGCAGCTATAGCCTGATTGTCGAAAAGCCCGGATTCGCGGTGCTCACGCGCAATGGCATCGAGCTGCAAGTGAGCTCGCCCGCCACGTTGAATCTGCAACTGCAACTGGCCAGCGTGAGCGAAACGGTGAACGTCGAAGCGGCCGCGGCGCGCATCAACACCGCCGACGCCTCCATCGGCAACGCCTTCAACGAAGCGCAGGTCCGCCAGCTTCCTCTGCTCACACGCAACGTCGTCGAACTGCTCAGCTTGCAGCCGGGCGTCACGCCGACCGGCGAAGTGTTGGGCGCCCGCCGCGATCAGAACAACGTCACCCTCGATGGCGTCGACGTGAACG
>CAYUZM010001211.1:0-2064 GCA_964449665.1 uncultured Solibacteraceae bacterium | reverse complement strand
TGCCGCATTCGCACGTGCGCGTCTCGATCGAGGCCTCCAAACGCGTGGCCAGGCGCAACACCGCGTGCCGCTGATTGTCGAGACTGGTCAGCAGCAACTCGCCGCTCGGACGCCGCTCAATCAGAACGTCGGCCGTGTCGAAGTGCAGGCCATTGTGGGCCTCGCATTCGCGCGCCAATAGCTCCCCCTGGAAACCGCGCAGCTGCACGTAGACCGGAACGCCGAATGCCCGCCACAGCCGCACGCGCGCGGCCTGGCTCAGCAGCGGTGTTCCGACTCCGGTGAGCGCCACCAGCGCGAAAAGCGAACTGTCCTGCGGCCATTCCCCGGCTGCCGCCAGCGCTTCCAACGTATCCACGGGAGCGGCAATCACCTCCGGCGCGATTTTGCGGAGTTCTTCGATGTCAGGCTTCAGCAACAACTTCGCGTTTCCGCTCGTATGGAACCATGGCGCAACCACGGCAATGCGGGCATCCCCGTGCCAGAGCGAACGCCCGTCGCGCGGTTTGCCCGCTCCCGAGTCCGATTCGCGGAATTGCCGGAAGTGTTGGAAGAAGTAGTCGAGTTCGACTTCGGGTAACCGCAGCAGCGCCCCGCTCCGCGCCTCCATGCCCGACGCGTTTTGCGCCCTGCCCAGTTCTTTCTTCAGGCGCGAGTAGTAGGGAACCCGTGACGCCGCGCGCAGCGTCGCGCGCCAGCGCTCGGTTGCCCTATCCTCTTCCGGCGGTTTGCCCCACAGACGTGACCAGAAACTGCTCATCACATTCGGCGGCGCAGGGCCGCTGAAGAAACAGTGCGCGCCGCGGCGGTTTTCTCTCAGGCCCCGCGCGTGAGCAGCCTCTCCAAATTCCCGCCCAGAATGGCGCGTGCCCCCGCTTCGTCCACCCCCGCGGCCGCCATCGCAAGCACCTGGTCGTCGAATACGGCGCTGTTCCAACCGCGCGGAAAAAATGAGGAGTCCGTTCCAAACAACAGCCGCTCCGCTCCGCACACGGCCAGCGCTCTCTGGAACACCTGCGTCATCGTCATCGGGTGTTCCAGATACTTCCGCCAATTGTTGGAACTTGATGTGTCGAGATAAACGTTTGGGCAAAGCTCGGCCACCATCAGCGCCTCGCGCAGAAAGCCCGCGCCGAAGTGCGGAATGACGAACGGCAGCTTCGGATGCCCGAGCGCCACCGCATGCAAATCCACCGGATTCGAGAAGCGCATGTCGAACGGCGAGGGAAGGCCCAGCCGATTGCGCACGCCAACGCTCAACACGCCGCAGTGGACGAACACCAGCGTGCCGGGGCGCGAAGCGGCGATCTCGATCAGCGCGCGCGCCCGCTCGTCGTGCAGAGAGTAGCCTTGCATCGCCGGAAACAGGCACAGCCCCTGCAGGCCCAGTTCATCGAAGGCGCGCGTGGTGCGGGCGGCGGCGTCGGGCGCGAGCGGATTTGCGATGAAGTAGCCGTGGAACCGGCCGGGCACCCCGCGCACCGCCGCCGAGACGCTCGGTTCATCGCCGGGAAGGCTCGCGATGAGCGCGGCTCTTGCGATGTCATGTTGATCGAGTTCTCCCGCCCATGTTTGCGCGAATAGCGCCGGTTCGGGATCGGGCTTCTGCCACTGCAGCGTAGCGATCACGTCGTCTACCGTGCGCCCCGCCTGCGTGGCGAGCATCGAGAAGAACTTGTGCGAGAAGAAATGCACGTGCGCATCGCAAACGCGCACTTCGCCCCACGGCGTGGTCTTCATTCGGCGGCGGCGGTTTCGCGCATCGCCGGGGCCGATTGCGGAGTCAGGCCGGCGGCCATCGCCAGATGCGTGAGGCTGGCGACGTTGTTCACGCCCAGCTTCTTCATCATCGTCTTGCGATAGCTGCGTACGGTTTGCAGGCCCAGGTTGAGCACCACCGCGATGTCCTTGCTCGTCTTGCCCTCGGCCACCAGCCGCAACACCTGCAACTCGCGCGGCGAAAGCACGTCGAGCGTGTCGGGCAGCTTCGCCGTTTCCGTGTCGCCGCGTTGAATGCGCGACAAAAGCTTGTCGGAAACCTGCGGGCTGAGATACGATCCGCCC
>CAYUZM010001210.1:0-2071 GCA_964449665.1 uncultured Solibacteraceae bacterium | reverse complement strand
CCCCCCCCCACGCACCCCGCCGCCCATTACCCCCACAAAACGCCCTCATCAAACACCGTCACAGTACGCCCTCACCAAGCACCCTCACCAAATGCCCGCGCCAAACGCAAAACGGACGGACCGCAAGGCCCGCCCGTCCCGCTTTTCTCTCCGTTCCCGGCGCCTACATCTTCAGCACGTTCACCTGAAACCGTTCCGGCGGAAAATCGCCCGCCGGAGCCGGGCTCATCTTCGCCCACGTCTGATACGCGCTGTTGGCCACCGTCGAATCCAGATAGAACAGAAACTGGTCGGAGAACACATCCAACTGCGGCCGCCGCCGGAACGTCAACCGCAAGCCCACGGCCTTCTCCAGGTCCACGCCCTCTTTCGCGGGAACGGCCTTGTCCTCGAGCAGCGTGACAAAGCTCGCGCGTCCCGCGTGCGGCCAAATGTCGGGCCGCAAAAGCGCGCGAAGATTCGGCCTCTGCTCAAACGTAATCTCGCATTGCCGGATCCATTCCAGCACGTCGTCGCCCCACTGCCAGTGGTGCGCGATGCGCAGATAGCGGTCCACCAGGTTCAGCGCCATGTCCATCTTGCGGCGGTCCGTTTCGGCCTCTCCCACCACCGCGTCCAATGCATAGGACGGCACCAGATCTTCTTTGTCGATCAGGTTCGTCGCCATGTCGACTACCTTGTCGAGCCGGCGTACCGGCGGCTGCTCGTGAACCAACAGGGGCGGCAGCTCATGTACGGCTTCCCCAGGCAACTCGACATACTTGCGATCACCGAGGATTTCCATACTTCCCTCCCTTAGCTCTATCTATCGGATCTACTGCTTCTTCCTTTAACTCATCCTGCCCATCTGACGTACCTGCCTCCCGCCAAGTTGCAAACCGCCGCTGATCGCGCAGATGATTTGCACTTCCTTTACAATCGGCGCATCGAGGCTCGTCACCTGTTCGCCTTCCACAAACAATCGGATGTGTTCCCGAATCCGGTCTGCTTCGTCAATCATCCGAAATCGTATCCCCGGAAATCGGAGATCCATCTCCGCTAGCAATTCCCGCATTGTCGCCCCTTCCCCCAATTCGAAGCTCACCCCGCCGGCCCCTTTCGTACAGCCCCGAAGCGGTCCCGGAATGTAAACACGCACCGCCACTAAAGGTACGCCGCCTCCACGCTGTGCATCCGCGGCAACCCCTCGGCAATCGAGCGCCAACTCCCGCCCTCGTCGCGGCTCGCCCAAACCGATCCCTGCGTCGTGCCCAGATACAGCCCGACACTCTTCTCGGCGTCCGCCGTCATCGCCTGCCGGAACACCGTCCACCATGCGTTCCCCTCGGGCATCCCCTTCGCCTGCCGCGTCCAACTCTTCCCGGCATTGTCCGTCTTGAACACCGCCGGCTTGCCCTCCACGCTCGTGCGCGGCCACACGCTCGTCCCGTCCATCGGAAACACCCAGCACGTGTCCGGATCGCGCGGATGCAGCACCATCGGAAATCCGATGTCGCCCACCTTCTTCGGCATCTTCATCCCAATGCGCTCCCACACCGCCGCCTGCCGCTCCATCCGGTAAATCCCGCAATGGTTCTGCTGATACAACCGGTCGGGCATCATTGGATGCAGCCGCACGCAATGTGGATCATGCCCATACTCCGGGTCGGGCTCGGGAATGAAGTCCGCCGCGCAGCCCTTGTTCAGCGGCGTCCACGACGCCCCGCGATCGGTCGACTCAAACACCCCGCCCGACGACATCCCAATGTAGAGATGCGCCCCATCCCGAGGATCCACGTTGATCGAATGCAGCCGCGCCCCATCCGGCGGACCCTGCTCCTTCGGCCCGCACCAGTCGTGCCACTTCTCGTTCCCGTTGAAGCCGTCCACGCTCTCCCACGTCACCCCATGATCCTCGCTCCGGAAAAGCCCCTGCGGCGACGTCCCGGCATACCACACGCCCTTCTCCTTCGCGTGCCCCGGCTGCAGCCAAAAAACATGATCGACCGTTCTTGGGTGATCCCCTTTTTCCGACTTGTGAATCAGCCCTGCCGGAAACGCCGGCGGCTTCTTCTCCTCCGTCCACTTCTTC
>CAYUZM010001209.1:0-2072 GCA_964449665.1 uncultured Solibacteraceae bacterium | reverse complement strand
GAGGGCACGCCGGTCACTTGCGACATGGCATCGAGGATCACCTCGCCCGGAAGCCGCTTCACGACGTACTTCGAATAGAAAACATTGTCGTTCTGATTTGTTGCGTTCGCTTCGGAACTGAGCTGATAGGTGCGCGAGTTGGCGATGGTGCGAATCAGGTGGCGGATGTCGTAGCCGCGGGCGACGAAGTCCTTCACCACAGCATCGAAGAGTTCCTCGTTTGAGGCGGGGTTGGTGGCGCGAACGTCGTCGATGGGATGCACCAGTCCGCGGCCGAAGAAGTTGCCCCACACGCGATTCACAATGTTGCGCGCGAAGTAGGTGTTCTTCGGGCTGGTGAGCCAGTCGGCGAAGGCGATGCGGCGATCGGCGAGATCGTCGAGCGATTCGGACTTGCCGTCGAGCGGCGTAGGCGGCAGCGGGCGCAGCAGGCGCGGATGGTTCACGTCGCCTGCTTGCTTGGGATAGACGATGAACTCGCCGGCGCGGTCGCCGTTCTTGAGGCCCACGCGCGCGAAGAGGTTGGCGAACTGGTAATACTGCTTCTGCGTCCACTTCTCGAGCGGATGGTTGTGGCAGCGCGCACAGGTGAGGCGCTGGCCGAGGAACGCCTGCGTGACGTTTTCGCTCAGGTCGATCACGTCTTTGTGCTGCACGAAGTAATTCAGCGCGCCGTTTTCCCGCGTCGAGCCGGTGCCGGTGAAGATGTCGCGGGCGAACTTGTCCCACGGCTTGTTCTCCTTCACCGAATCGCGAATCCAGTTGTAGAAGGCCCACATGTTGTTGGTGCGCAGCTTGCGCGAGCTGACCAGTAGAAGATCGCTCCACTTGTAGGCCCAGTAGTCGTTGAACTCGTCGCGCTGCAGGAGACGCTCGATGAGCTTGGCGCGTTTGTCGGGGCTCTTGTCGGCAAGGAACTCTTCGGTGTCCTCGACCGAGGGAAGAACGCCGGCGGCATCGAGGTAGACACGGCGGATGAAGTCGTCGTCGCCCGCGAGCTTGGAAGGTGCGAGGTTCAGACTCTTCCATTTTTTGAGCGCGAGTTCGTCGATGAAATTAACGGGCTGGAATTGCGAATAGGCGTCCGAAGTGAGTGTGTTATCGAAAGGCACCGTAACGCGCGCGTACAGGACGCGGCTGGAGTACCACAGCGTGATCGCGGCCTCGCCGCGGCCGTTCATTTTGACGAAGCCGTTGTCGTCCACCGTGGCCACGCCTTCGTTATTCGATGTGTATTTCACCCAGCGCGTGACGTCTTCGACGCGGCCATCGGTGTAGCGGGCGCGAACCACGAGTTGCTGGTTCGCGTTGGGCGCGAGGATTGCGGCGGAGGGATAGACTTCGAGCGCGGCAACGTCGGGATCGGCCGGTTTCGGAGCGGGCGCTCCGTTGGCAATCCATTCGGAGACGACGCGGTATTCCAGGGAATCCGTGCCGAAGCGCTTGCCGCCGCCGTGCGGCAGCGCGAACGTCGCTTTTTGCAGAAGCAGGCTCTGCGACGGCGCGGCAAGCGAGACACGGCGGCCGAGCGATTGGCGGGTAAGGGTGTCGTAATCGACGTCGGGATCGTAGCCGCGCAACGTAAGCTTGAAGCCGTTCTTGCCGGCGAGCGCACCGTGGCAGGCGCCCTGGTTGCAACCCATCTTCGTGAAGACGGGGATGACGTGGTTCTTGAAGCTCCACTGGAAGGGCGCACGCGCCCCTTTTACCGTCACCAGGACAGATGCGGCTGATGCGCCCGACTTCGCCGTGATCGTAGCCTCGCCGTCGGCGACGGGCCGCACGAGCCCGGTCTGATCGACCTCGGCCACTTTCGGGTTCGAACTGGACCATTGCGCGTTGCGCGTCCAATCTTCAACGTGGCCGGAAACATTGGCCTGCGCGACGACCTGTTGGCGCGACTCAGGTGTCGAAAGCGCGATTTCGCGCGGCAGCAGCGTGAGCGTTTGTGCGGCGGCCATGTGCGCGGCGAGTGCGAGAGGAATCCATTTCATGAGGCGTTTGTTCATGACGCTTTTCGTTTCGTGGCGAACTTCTGCCGGAACTTGTTCAGCTTCGGCGAGACGACGGCC
>CAYUZM010001208.1:0-2076 GCA_964449665.1 uncultured Solibacteraceae bacterium | reverse complement strand
GCGTCACCGACATGTGGTGCGAGAACTCCACTTCACATTCATCCACACCGCCGGAGATAGGCGCGGCCGACGACGGCTCGGGCGTGGCGGCAATCGGCAGGTGCCCTTCGGCGGCGAACATGCCCGACGTCGGGTCCATGCCGATCCACCCCGCGCCCGGAAGATAAACCTCGGTCCAGGCGTGCAGATCGGTGAAGTCCACCTGCGTGCCCGCCGGCCCTTCCAGCGGCTTCTCGTCGGCCTTCAATTGAATGAGGTAGCCCGAAACAAATCGCGACGCCAGTCCCAGGTGCCGCAGCAGTTGCACCAGCAGCCAGGCCGAATCGCGGCACGACCCGCTGCCCAAGGTCAGCGTCTCTTCGCACGTCTGCACGCCCGGTTTCATGCGAATCAGATAGCGCACGGCGTGATGAATGCTCTGGTTCAAATCCACAAGAAAATCGATGGTGCGCCGCTCGCCTAAATTGACGCTGCCAAGCATCTCCATCAGCTTCGGCCCTGCCTCGCGCACCTCCAGAAACGGCGCCAGTTCCTTCTTCAACCCCGGCTCGTACGTAAACGGAAACTTCTCCGCATGCGGCTCCAGAAAGAAGTCGAACGGATTGATCACCGTCATCTCGGCCACCAGATCGACCTCGACGGTGAACGAGCGAACCAGGTCGGGAAAAACCGCGCGCGCCAGGTAGTTGCTTTGCGGATCCTGTTGCCAGTTGAGGAAGTGCTTCGCCGGTTCGATCGTGAGTGAATAGCTCGTCACGCGCGTGCGGCAATGCGGCGCGGGCCGCAGCCGGATGACTTGCGGCGACAGCGTCACCAGCCGGTCATAGTGGTAAGTCGTTTTGTGGTGAAGCGCGACACGTATGGGCATAAAGTTCGCAGGAAAATGTGGTTCGCCCTGCGACGAAGGAGGGTAACGGGCAATCCGGTGAGTCGATTATAGCCAATCGCCATTTGCTACGCTGTTTCTTCTCATGCCCGAAACGCTACTTGGCTGGACCCTGTTGTGCGCGGCGGCGTTCGGCGCGGGCGTAGTGAATTCGGTTGCCGGCGGCGGCACGTTGCTCACGTTTCCCTCGCTGCTCGCCGTGATGTCGCCAGTGTTGGCGAATGGCACCAGCACGTTTGCGCTTTTTCCCGGTTCGCTCGCCGCCGCCTGGGGCTACCGCACGGAACTGGCGCGCTGCCGCCGCCACCTCATCCGCCTGCTTCCGCCGAGCTTTATCGGTGGCGTCATCGGGTCATTGCTGGTGACGAGGCTTCCGGAGAAGGTCTTCGCCGGCGCCGTGCCCTGGCTGCTGCTGGTGGCCTCGACCTTGCTGTTGTTGCAAAGGCCCATGGCGCGATGGGTGGGCGCGAAGCCGCACGACGAGCCTACGCCCCGCGCGCTGGCCGGCATCGTTTTCTTCCAATTTCTGGTGGGCGTGTACGGCGGCTACTTCGGCGCGGGCATCGGCATCCTCATGCTCAGCTCACTCGCCTTCGTCGGCATTCACGATATTCACGAGATGAACGCCGTCAAGACCGTGCTCGCCGCGGCCATGAACGGCGTGACCATCGTTATCTTCGCGCTCTCGGACGCCATCGTGTGGAAAGTCGGTTTCATCATGGCCCTGGCCGCCATCGCCGGCGGATACATCGGCGCGCGTGTGGCGCGTAAGATGCCCGCACCGTTCATCCGCAGCCTCGTGGTGGCCATCGGTTTTGGCGTTGCCGCCTATTCGTGGTTCGGCAAGCGCTAACCGGCGCCGCTACTCGTAGCGCAGTGCTTCCGTAGGCGCGAGCTTTGCCGCCCGCATGGCGGGAATCGTTCCGCTCATCAACCCCACCAGGAACAGTGCCGCGGCCGAGGCCAGCGCGCTTTCGAGCGAGATGATCAAGTGCAAATCCGCCTTCCCCGTCTCGTCTTCAAACAGCGCGCCCAGCATCGGCACCGTGCCCACGGCGGTCGCGATCGCGTAGCTCAGCATTAGCCCCAGAATGCCGCCCGCAATCGTGATCACCAGCGCCTCGGCGAGAAACTGCAGCCGGATATGCGACCGCCGCGCGCCCAGCGCCCGCCGGATGCCGATCTCCTTC
>CAYUZM010001207.1:0-2078 GCA_964449665.1 uncultured Solibacteraceae bacterium | reverse complement strand
ACGCCGCGGGTTTCGAGCAACTGCCCGGTGACGCGTTCCAGGTTGAGCAGGTTGCGGCGGTACTGGACGCTTTGTTGCACAAGGTCGGCCTGGGCGCTGACCAGATCGTTCTGCGCCTGAATGACGAAGAAGATGGTGGTGACGCCGAGGTCGTAGCGTTTCTGTTCGGCTTCGACGCGCTTCTGCGAGAAGTCCAGGCGGACCTGGGCGAGCTTCACGCTGGCGCGGCTGTTCTCCACCTGGTTGACGGCGTTGAGCACGTCGAGGCGGATGGTTTGTTCGGTGGTGCGGGCACGGAGCGAATCGAGGCGCTTGTTGACGGTGGCATCAGCGAAATCGGCCTGCGCGCGGCGGTCGCGGATGGGCAGGTTCAACGTGAGCCCGAAGCCGTAGGTGGGATATGTGAAGTTGAAGGTCTGGTTGAGCGCGTCGCCGAGGCCGCCTGGGATGACGCTGATCACCGTGCTCTGCGTTCCGTCGCCCTGGAAGACGTTGGTGCGCTGATAGAACGGGCCGCCGCGGCCGGAGGAGGTGTACAGACCGGTGAGGGAAAGGTTGGGAAGTAATCCGTTTTTGGCCTGCTTGATGTTGAGGTCGTCGACTTCAATGGAGGTGAGGGCGGCGCGGAGGTCGGGGCGCTTCTGCATGGCGGTCTCGACGATTTGTTCCTTATCGAAGGGGCGGTCGTCGGTGGGAGGCAGCACGGTTTCGGTGAGCGAGATGGCCATGCTACGGTAGCCGGTGTCGAGGTCGGCTCCCATCTGTCGGCGCAAAGCGTCTTCGGCTTGGGCCAGGCGGTATCGGGCCTGGGTGACGAACACTTCCTGGCTGGCGTACTGCTGTTGCGGCTGGTAGATTTCCAGCGGCGAGATGGCGCCGAGTTCGAGTTCGCGCTGCGAACGCTTGAGCAGTGTGTCGAAGAGGCCGAGGGCCTGCTCTTGCACTTTGAGGGATTCGCGCGCTTCGATGACGCCCCAGTAGGCGAGTTCGGCCTGCTGCAGCAGGCGCATCACCTGGTCAGAGAGGTTGTATTGGGCGGAGCGGAAGCGCGTTTTGGCGACGAGGATGGGAAGCCGGTTGACGTCGCGGCCGCGGTTGCGCAGCAACGGTTGGACGAAGTTCGCGTTCAGTCCGGAGGTGATGGCGGGATTGAAATTGGCGAACGACGAGTTGGTGGAGCTCTTGTTGGCGCTGAAGCCGATGTTGTACTGGGTACCGGTATCGAGCGTTTGCTGGTAGTTCATCGCAAACGGCTGGGTCAACTGATTGAGGGTGGCCGCGCCGGCCAGGGCGTCGTTGGTGGGGTTTTCGGCGCGCGTGGAGCGGAACGAAGCCGTGGCGGTCGGGTCAAAGGCGGAGAAGGCGCGCGTGATGGCGTTGCGCTGCGTTTCCACGGTCAATTTCTGAATCTGGATGTCGGTGTTATTGGCCAGCACCAGTTCGAGATAGCTCTTCAGCGACAGTTCGAGTTTGTTGTCGACGACGAAATCGTTGAGCCGCGTCGGCGGATGCAACTCGACGTGAGGCACGGGCTTGTCGAAGTGCTGGCGAATCCAGGACCCCGACGGGAAGCGGGGCGCGTCGAGATACTTGGACGACCCGGGCGTGAACTGCATTTCCTGAGCCGCGGCGCCCGCGGCCAGAAGAACCATGAGAGAGAGGAAGAGACGCATCCTGTTATGTACCGTTTAGACTTCCGAGAGTATTATTCGTAACGTATCGCTTCGATCGGGTCGAGCTTGGCTGCCTGCATGGCCGGATAGATGCCGAACAGGAGGCCGATGCCGACGGACACGGTGAAGGCGACGGCGATGGACGTAGTGGTTACTACGGTCGACCAACCGGCGGCGGCGGCAATAATCCAGGAGAGGCTAAAGCCGAACGCGATGCCGATGAGGCCGCCGACGATGGAGATGAGCACCGCTTCGGTGAGGAACTGGCGGATGATATCGACCTGCTTGGCGCCGATGGCGCGGCGGATGCCGATTTCGCGCGTGCGTTCCAGAACCGTGGCGAGCATGATGTTCATGATGCCGATGCCACCGACCAACAGCGAGATTCCGACGATGCCGGCCAGG
>CAYUZM010001206.1:0-2079 GCA_964449665.1 uncultured Solibacteraceae bacterium | reverse complement strand
GCCCCGGTAGTGTTCCTTCAGGAATCGGGCCGCTTCCCCCGTCCAGGCCCGGCGCCCCGTCCACTTCCCCTGCGCCACCTTCCCGCAAAACCCCCCCCCCGCTCTATACCTTCACCATGGCCCGAGGCGTCGTCCCTGACAGCCATCGCCTCTCCATGGGTTACGCCGACGGCGCCCTCAACAAGGCCGTCCACAAGGCCTTCCCCGAAGCCGACGTCGTCCTCGTCCTCGGCAAGCGCATCGACTACCGCCTCGCCATGGGCGGCCCCCGCCTCTTTTCACCCACCGCCAAATTCATCCAAGTCGACATCCACTCGCAAGAGCTCGGCAACGCCCGCCCCATCGAACAAGGCATCTGCGCCGATCTCAAATCCACCCTCCGCCTCATGAATTTGGCCATCGGCAAAAACGCCTGGCCCGCCAACACCGCCTGGCTCCGCACGCTCCGCAACTACCGCACCACCTGGAACAAAGAGCTCGCCGCCATCGCCGCCGACCGCTCCGCCCCCATCCACCCCGCCGCCTTCTTCGCCGAGCTCAAAGACGCTCTCCCCGCCAACATCCTCTACGCCTGGGACGGCGGCGACTTCATCCACTGGGGCCGCGCCACCCTCCCCGCCGAACGCGCCGGCACCTGGATGCGCCTCGGCCCCCTCGGCACCATCGGCTCCGCCCTCCCCAACTCCATCGCCCTCCAGCGCGAATTCCGCGGCCACCCCGTCGTCATGATCACCGGCGACGGCTCCCTTGGCTTCTACCTCGCCGAACTCGACACCATCGTCCGCCACAACCTCCCCGTCGTCATCATCGTCGGCAACGACGCCGGCTGGGGACTCGAGCGCGAATTGCAAGGTGAACTCTGCGGCTCCACCATCGCCTGCGAGCTCCGCGCAACGCGTTACGATCTCATCATGCAGGGTTTCGGCGGCCAGGGTGAGAATATAGAGAAGCTGGCCCAAGTCGCTCCAGCCGTGCGACGCGCATTTGCGTCCCGCAAACCATACCTGTTAAACGTTAATGTGCGTGGGGCACGGTCCCCGTTCACGCAATGGCAGATTGGCGGAAAAAAGAAGTGAGCGAACCACCTGCTGGCCCGCCGCAATCGGACTCCACCGAACAGGTCACGCGCCTGCTCGTCGAGCTGAATCACGGCAACCACGCGGCCATCGAGTCTCTCCTGCCGCTGGTATATGACGAGCTGCGCCGCATCGCCCAGCGCCACCTCCATCGCGAGCACCTCGAACACGCCCTCCAACCCACCGCGCTCGTCCCTGAACCCTACATGCCCCTCGTCCACCCACGCCCCCCCCACTGGCCACACCCCCCCCCACTCCACCGCGTCGCCGCAACGATGATGCGCCGCGTCTTGATCGATCACGCCAAAGCCCGCCATCGCGTCCGCCGCGGCGGCAATCAACAGCGCGTCATGCTCGAAGACAACATCGCCGGCACCGATAACCGTGTCATCGAAGTCCTCGCCATCGACGAAGCCCTCGAAAAACTCGCCCTCCTCGACGCCCAACAAGCCCGCGTCGTCGAGCTCCGCTTCTTCGGCGGCCTCAGCGTCGAAGAGACCGCCCAGGTCATGGGCGTCTCCACGCCCACCGTCAAACGCTACGCCAACTCCGCCCGCGCCTTCCTCCACCGCGAAATGCGCCGCGACGATCCTGAAACCGGAGCCACCGCTCCCTAAGAACTCGCGTATGTTTCCTGCGGCATGAATCCGGAGCGTTGGAAACAGGTTCGGGACATCTTCGACGAAGTCGTCGAAATGAAACCCGACGAACGCAACCGCTACCTCCTCGTATCCACCGACGGAGACCCCGACCTGCGCCGCGAAGTCGAAGAGCTTCTCAGCAGCTACGACGAATCCGACGACATCATGGAACGCCCCGCCGCCGCCGGGCTCTCCGATCTCTTCGCCTCCAGCCCCGCCCCGCGCACCTCCGGCACCGGCCCCTTCTCCGGCGCCGCCCTCGGCGGCCGCACCGCCGCTGGCGCTCCCCTCCGAGGCACCCCCAGCGATCACACCTTCACCGGCCACCACGTCGGCAGCTTCCGCCTCGTCCGCAAAATCGG
>CAYUZM010001205.1:0-2085 GCA_964449665.1 uncultured Solibacteraceae bacterium | reverse complement strand
GGCGTAATCGCGCCGAACCGCGGAACACGAACGCCCGGGCTCAACCGAGTCCGGGCGTTTTTGCGTCCACGCTAGAATGAAGGATTCCCTTCCCTCCTCCGGGACTCACTGAGCACATGCCCCCTCGCACCACGGCCCCGCGCGCATCCAACGAATCCATCACGCTTCGCGGCGCGCGCATGCACAATCTGAAGAACCTCACCGTCTCGCTGCCGCACAACAAGCTCACCGTGGTGACCGGCGTTTCCGGCTCCGGCAAGTCTTCGCTCGCCTTCGACACCATCTACGCCGAAGGCCAGCGCCGCTATGTGGAGTCGCTTTCCACCTACGCGCGCCAGTTCGTCGACCGCATGGAGAAGCCCGCGCTCGATGAGATTGAAGGCATCGCCCCACCCGTGGCGATTCGCCAGAAGAACACCACGCGGAACCCGCGCTCGACCGTGGCCACGTCCACCGAAATCTACGACTACATGCGGCTGCTCTTCGCCCGCGCGGGCCGCACCTATTGCCCCCATTGCGGCAATCGCGTGGAACGCGACACGGTGGACCACGTGGCCGCGCGCATGCTCAGTTGCGCGCCCGGCTCGCGCTGGTACGCTCTGTTTCCGCTCGCCCCGCACACCGATTCCAAAGCCCGCGCCGATTACTTGTTCGAACTTCGCAAGCGCGGATTCAACCGGTTGTTTCAGAAGGGAACCACCTACGAGTTCTCCACGCCCGAATCGCTGATCGACATCGACTTCTCGCAGCCTGTCTTTGCGTTGATTGACCGCCTCGCGCTGCCGCAATCCGGCGCATCCACGTCGGACCTTCGCCAGCGCGTGGTCGACGCGGTCGAGATCGCCTATCGCGAAGCGCGCGAGGCGCATTTCCAATCGGCCTCCGGTGAAGAGACGCTGCGGTTCTCGGAGGTCTTTTCCTGCAAGATCGACGATACGAAGTTCGCCGATCCAGAGCCATCGCTTTTCAGTTTCAACTCGCCGATGGGCGCATGCCCGCGCTGTCAGGGCTTCGGCAACGTGGTCGACTATGACCCGGACCTCGTGATCCCGGATCCGTACCTGGCGTTGGAAAAGGGCGCTGTCGACCCGTGGAACAAGCCGCAATACCGCTGGGGCTGGAACGATTTCAAACTCGAGGCCAAGGGCAAGGTGCGTACAGATGTTCCCTACGTGGAACTCACCAAGGCCGAGCAGACCATCGTGTGGCGCGCCATCCGCGAGTTCTTCGCCGAAGTCGAGCGCAAGAAGTACAAAGTGCACGTGCGCGTGTTCCTCTCGCGCTACCGCGGCTACGCCGATTGCGACGAATGCGGCGGCGCGCGGCTGCGCAAGGAAGCCCTCAACATTCGCGTCGGTGGCAAGACGATCGCCGAAACCACGCGCCTCAACATCGCCGAAGCGCATGGCTTTTTCGCCGCGCTCGAACTGTCGCCTGAAGAGGCGGCCATCGCGCAAAAGGTGCTGGTCGAGGTACGCCAGCGGTTGAAGTTCCTGGAAGACGTCGGTTTGGAGTACCTAACTCTCGACCGTCTGTCGGCCACACTCTCCGGGGGCGAGGCGCAGCGCATTCAACTGGCGACGTGCCTCGGCTCGCGGCTGGTCGGCGCGACTTACGTGCTCGATGAACCCTCGATTGGGCTTCACTCACGCGACACGGGCCGCCTGGTGCGCATCCTGCATGAACTGCGCGATCTGGGCAACACCATCCTCGTCGTGGAGCACGACCCCGACGTTATGCGCGCGGCCGATGAGATTCTCGACCTCGGACCCGGCGCCGGCGAACACGGCGGCCGCATCGTCTTTCATGGCACGCGCAAGGATCTCTTCGAAGGCAAGCCGCAGTCGCTCACGGGCCAATATTTGCGCGGTGAAAAACAGGTATGGCGTCCGCGTGCGCGGCGTCCGCTCCATCCTCGCCGGCGGCTCCGCTTCGAAGGTTGCCGCGCCCACAACCTGCGCAACATCGACGTCGAAATTCCGTTGGACATGATGGTGTGCGTAACGGGCGTATCGGGCTCGGGCAAATCGACGCTGGTGCATGAAGTGATCGCGCGAGCGCTCGAATCGGCACACGGCAAGCGCG
>CAYUZM010001204.1:0-2090 GCA_964449665.1 uncultured Solibacteraceae bacterium | reverse complement strand
CGTAGGTGGCGGCGTTCCAACCGGAGTAGCTCACGTAGATGAAGAAGAGGCTTATGGCGAATTGCGCCGGGAGCGCCGTTGTGGAACCGCGCACGGCGGGCTGCGAGAAATGCGCCCAATCACCATTGCCAAAGGCGAGTCCGAAGAGGATGAGCCCGAGGATGACGGCAACCTTGGTGGAGGTGAGTGTATTCTGCACGGCGGCGACGAGCTTTACGCCATAGAAGTTGAGGACAGTGAAGACGGCGATGAGGGCGCTGGCGCAGAGTTGCGCGCCCCCCAGTTTCAGAGTGGTGATTCCGATGTTGAACGAGTAGGCGGAGTTGGCTTGTTTCAGTTCTGGCCAAAAGTAGGCGAGGTAGTCGGAGAAGGCGAGGGCGGCGGCGGCGATGGGGGCCGAGAAGCCGGCGAAGAAGCTGATCCATCCGGTCATGAAACCCCAGGTGGGCCCGTAGGCGCGGGTGAGGTAGACGTACTCGCCGCCCGAGGAGGGGAAGTTGACGCCGAGTTCGGAGTAACAGAACGCTCCCGCGAGGGCGCAGAGGGCTCCGGCGATCCAGATGAGGAAAATGATGCCGGCCGAACCGAGGTCGGAGGCGAGGAAACCGGTGGTGGTGAAGATGCCGGTTCCGATCATGGTGGAGACGACCAGGGCGGTGGCGGAAACGATGCCGAGCTGGCGGAGGAGCGAGACGACGGGGCTCGCCGGAGAAGCAGCGTTGGGGTGCGGCGTACTCGCGGCGGAGGGGGTCATCTAGCTATTGTAGCGGCGGGGCGTTGGGATGCGCGAACCGTGGGCGGCTGCGGCACGCGTGCTGGGGAGGACTGCGGCGCGCGTGGAACGGAGGGCACCCGGGTGAGGCGGGGCGTGGGGCGCGCGCAAGCGCCGCTGGCGGTCTGACTAGGGCAGACGCGTTTGGACTTCTCAGAACGTGCGCGAGAGCATGACGCTCCAGAGGCGGTTGTCGGGGATTCTGGGCTGGAGTCCGGCCTGTTGGCGGTAGCCCGCCTCAACGGAGGTGGCGCCGTGCGTAAAGACGAGGGCTCCGGCGTAGCGCACGATGCGGTGGCCGTGAGTGCCATAGAAGTTCCACGAGTACGTATGTTGGGGGCCGTGGCGGAGTGTGACGTTCAAGATCTCCGATTTCAGCAGGGGGTGGCCGACCCAAACCTGGGTGTGGAGGAGGGTGCCTTTGGGCAGGGAGGGATGGAGCGCGGGCCAAAGATTGGTCTGGACGGTGACGGGGAGTTTCAAGGTCTGGCCGGCGTAGTTGGCGCCGTAGCCGGCGATCCAGTCTTGCGCGCCGGTCAGCACGGAGGGCAGGCGCCAGCGTTCGAACGAAGCAGCACCGTAGAGTTGGCGTCCGCCGCGGTTGAAGAGCCGTGTCCGGTAGGCGATGGAGGCCATCCAATCGGTATGGCGGCGGGGAGTGTCGACGGTGGCGAAGCCGGAGAGCAGGACGGAGTCGCCTGGGCGCGCGATGTTGCCGGCGGAGACAGCGACGCGATTCTGCCAAGCGGGACCGTCGCCGAAGGTACCACCCAAAGTAAGTTGGAACGTGTCGGCAAAACCGGACTGAACAGTCAATGATACCGGATGGTCCGAAAATGCGGACGGGGAGCTGTTTTGCGCGCTAGCTGTTGCGAAATTCCACAAAAAACAGAGCGCGCAGAGGCCTGGTAAGGCGGTGCGCGAGCATTTATTCGTCATGATACAGGGCATATCGGTGACGCCCTGGAGCGTGAGCTAAGGGAAGGAATTAGTTCTGTAACGGAATTCACTCACCCTCCCGCTTACGCACGCGATAAGCAATGTAAGAGGAGAAGACAAGTGAATCGATGGAGTGTTCAGAAGCGATTGAGTGCCGCGCTCATATTACTGGGCGTCCTGGCGTTGACCACGGGCGGGATTGTGGCGGCGCTGTTGCGGCACTCGGCGCTGGATGTGAAGGCCATTGCGGGTCATGATCTGCCCGTGCTGGTTGCGGCGAGCAATGTCGGCCGGGACATGTTGAATGCGCGCATCAATTTCACGTATTACCGGTTATCGCAACGGCCTGGGTCGTGGGAGCAGGGGCTGGGGCATCTGC
>CAYUZM010001203.1:0-2091 GCA_964449665.1 uncultured Solibacteraceae bacterium | reverse complement strand
TTCCCAATCGCCCGTACGCTGCTCGCCGAAGATGTGCAGGAACGGCCCGCCCGTGAAGTTGCCCGCGCCCGTCTGTGTGAATCCATCCAGGAACGCCGGACCCACCGGATAGTTGCCCGATTGCGTGATCGCCAGAATGTAGCTCCCCGGCGTCGAGAACGAGATCGCCGCATCGAGACATCCACCGCATCCGGCATCGTCTTCATTCACCGCCAGCAGCAGTTGGCCGCCGAGCGCGTCGAACAGGGAGAGGTAGGGATCGAATCCCCCCAGCCCCGCCGACGTCGTCCGGATATCGACCGTGCCCGGCCCAATGATCTGGAAATGAATCACCGCCAGTTCGTCGTCGGTGTCGAAAATGCCGCTGTATTGAAGCACCGCCGCTGGCATCGAAGCGGCAAAAAGTAAAACCGCCAGGAATAGTCTCATGAATCGCATCTCTCCTATTTCGAACAGGTCAAGTAAATCCGGATTGTGCGGCTGCTTGCGCTGCTGTTGTTCACCATGCAGCGATACTTTTGCGAGGGGTTCGACGGATCGGGACCGGAGTAGTTCACCGTGATGTCTTTGGCCGCGCTGTTATTGTCCCGGTGCCCGCACCCTCCCGTGACCAACAAGGAGTACGTGCCCCCACAAGTCCCGCTGAAGATGCCTCGTGAATTCCCTTCCAATGTGAAGTCGTTCAGGTACGTCTCAATCACTCCGGAAAGGCTCGACAGCCCCGCGGGACCGGTCGCTCCGGTAAATCCTTGCGGCCCCTGAGGACCTTGCGCGCCGGTGTTCCCCTTCAGTCCGGGAACGCCCTGAATGCCTTGCAACCCCTGCGGTCCTTGTGGCCCGTTCAGTTCGATCGACAGCACGGGTGGCTGGCTGACCGCTGTGTTCTCCTTGCTGTCGAAGAACACCGCGCCGCCGGCGCTTTGCAGATAGATTCCATATTCGGCCAGCGCCGGAACCGTCAACCACGAGCTCACCCGCGCCGTTACATCGATCAGCAACACCGTGTTCGCTTCGTTCACGCTAAACGACTGCGCCACTGCTCCCAACGAAGGCGCGGACGCCTCCGTCACCGCCGCCTCCTGCCACGGCGAGCCAGCACTGCTGACCGTGATCACGCCCGGCGTCGTCACCCGGTTCACGTAAAGCCGCAGCGTCGCCTTGGCCAGCGAAGCGGCCGGCGTTCCGGCGGGCAGCACCGACAGGTCAAATCGAATCAGCGACCGCGCCGTTGCGTCCACCTGCAACTGCGGCAGCGCGCCAAAGTTCGACGCGGGCATGGCCGAACGCAAAGTGGCATCGGCAACCGCGGGCGCTTCCACCGCGTGGGCGAGCGTGGCCAGGCATAGCAGCCCTACAAGGGGCAGTGTTCGTTTCACGGGGCTCCTCCAGTCCCGGTTCTTGCCGGGCAGGTTGTGTCTCTGTGATGGTTAGCGCCGCAAGCGCGGCTGGATGATCATCGCCCGCAAAAAAAACAAAGGCCGCCCGGTAAGGGGCGGCCTCTTCAACCAACAAACCGTGCTCCGGGCGCTTACGCCATGTCGAACTTCTCCGGGTGAATCAGCCCGTCGGCGGTCACCAGCACCGGCCGTCCCAGAATCTCTTCCAGCTCTTCCAGGTAGTGCGTCTCGGCCGACTTGATCACGTTCGCCACGTCGGGATGCACCCGCAGCAGCACCTCTTTGCCTTCCAGCGCCGGGGCGATCTTGTACGCCTCGGTAATGATCTCGCTCATCACCGTGCCCGAGCTCTTGATGTAACCCGAGCCCTCGCACGTCGTGCATGGCTGGCACAGCGCGCGTTCGAGCGACTGCTTCACGCGCCGCCGCGTAATCGCCACCAGTCCAAAATCGTTGAACTGGAGAATCTTGTACGGCGCGCGATCCGTCCGCATGGCTTCTTCGAGCGCCTGCATCACCTTCTGCCGGTTCCGCCGCTCGTCCATGTCGATGAAGTCGACGACGATGATGCCGCCCAAGTCGCGCAGCCGGATCTGCCGCGCAATCTCCTTCACCGCTTCCGTGTTCGTCTTCACGATCGTGTCTTCCAGCCGGTTCGACTTGCCCACGTACTTGCCCGTGTTGACGTCGATGG
>CAYUZM010001202.1:0-2092 GCA_964449665.1 uncultured Solibacteraceae bacterium | reverse complement strand
ATCGCCGCCAAATACAAACGCGAATACGATGTCGAACTCGATCCGAACGCCGAAATCACCGTCTGTTGCGGCTCTACCGAGGGCATGATCGCCTCCCTGCTGGCCACCACCAACCCCGGCGACGAGGTCGTCATCTTCGAGCCCTTCTACGAAAACTACGGGCCCGATACCTGGCTCTGCGGAGCCCAACGCCGCCTGGTGAAACTGCGCGCGCCCGATTGGACCTTCGATCCCGATGAACTGCGGGCCGCCTTCAACTCGCGCACCAAGGCGATCGTGCTCACCACGCCCCACAACCCCACTGGCAAGGTGTTCACACGCGCCGAACTCGAACAGATCGCCGCGCTCTGTCAGGAGTTCGACACCCTCGCCATCACCGACGAGATCTACGAACACATCCTCTACGACGGCGCCGAACACGTGCCCATCCTCACGCTCCCCGGCATGCGCGAGCGCACCATTCTGGTCAACAGCATGAGCAAGACCTTCTCGGTCACGGGTTGGCGCGTCGGCTGGGTCATCGCCGCGCCCGATCTCAGCGACTCCATTCGCAAGGTTCACGATTTCCTCACCGTCAACTCGCCCGCGCCCATGCAGCAGGCCTGCGTCCTCGCCCTCGGTCTGGACGGCGCCTTCTATGGCGACCTCTCCACGCACTACCTCGGCCGCCGTGACGCGTTGTTCGATTCGCTCACCCAGGCAGGCTTCCACCCCTATCGCCCCAGCGGGGCTTATTACATCATGGCGGGCATCGAAGAGTTCCAGTTCGACGATGACCAGCGATTCGCCGTTCACATGCTCGAAACCGCCGGCGTTGCCTGCGTTCCGGGATCGAGTTTTTTCGAAGATCCCCGCCACGGCAGCCAGTTGGTGCGCTTCTGTTTTTGTAAGAAGTATGAGACGCTGGAGGCGGCGGGTAAGCGGCTTCTCAGGCTGCGGTCGGCGGCCGGAGACGCGTAGACGCGGCCGCACTTGCATGACGGCGGAATTCGATCATGTTGCCTACGTTTCTAGTCGAAGATGGCATCCGGCGCGAGGATGGTTTTTCAGGCGTGCTGGAGGTTTCCGATGACTCCTCGCGCGTGCTCCTGCTGACGCTGGGCATCACGCGCATCATCGAACAGGAGAGCCTGGATGTGGTCATCCACGGCTCCGAAGACGGAACTACCTGGGGCGCCAAACCCTTGCTCGCGTTTCCTCAGAAGTTCTACTGCGGCGCGTATGCGATGCTGCTCGACCTGACCGCCGAATCCAACATCCGATTCATCCGCGCGCAGTGGAAAATGAACCGCTGGGGCAGGGGAGAGCCGGCCGCCATGTTTGCCTTCTACCTCGCGGCAGAAGTGGCGCACGTCCGCCCCCTGGCCGCCGCCGGGGCCTGAACTCGTCTCCGTCCATCGCGGCCACACGCGGCGCGTACACCCGCCCCGCGCACGTGACGCGTACACCCGCCCCGCGCACGCGCCCCGCTCCCTCCCAGCCGTTACACAAATCCCATGGTCGGCGCCGCGAAGTTCGGCAGGTTGGGAAACACCACCGGCAGGTCGATCGGCTGCACGCCGAACCACTGCGCTAACGTCGCCGCATACTGATCCAGCGACGACGACGGAATCCACAATCCGCGCGAGCCCGCGTCGTCCGGCCCTCCCAGTTGCAGCACCGGCAAACTGCCGTAGGCCTCGCCGCCCTTCACCGCTCCGCCCACCACCAGATGCTGGCTGCCCCAGGCATGGTCTGAACCGTTGCCCGTGTTCGCATTGAACGTCCGGCCAAACTCGCTCTCGGTAAACGTCGTCACCTGGTCGGCCACGCCCAACTCCACCGTCGCCGCGTAGAATGCCGAAATCGCCTGCGCCAGCGTGTTGAACAGGCCCACCTGGCTTTGCAACAGATCGTTGTGATTGTCGAACCCTCCCAGGCCGGCAAAGAAGATCTGCCGCGTCATGCCGAGCCCGTTCCGCGCCGCGATGATCTGCGCCACCTGCGCCAGTTGTTGTCCCAGGCCAGTTTGCGGAAACGCCGTCGCCAGCGGCGGCGCGCTGTTCAGCGCAGCATTGACGGAAGCAGCCGCCGTGAGCGCCGTGCTGAGAAT
>CAYUZM010001201.1:0-2100 GCA_964449665.1 uncultured Solibacteraceae bacterium | reverse complement strand
AAAACCGGAACTTTCTACTTTGCTGGAAACCGGAACTTCCTACTTTGCCTTGACAGCGTTGCGGGGGAAGGGCGGACTCGGATTGCGGGCGGCAGGTGATGCGCAATAATTGGTGAGCGCATTCCGATAATTGGGCATGTCCAATCTATCCAACTTGGAGAAACGTAAATTCGAGCAGCTCCTTGGGATGGGGACGGGGTATGTACTCGACTTCTCAAACCGCACGTTTGAAGAGTTTGTTCGTGACAGCACGGGACTTGACATATTCGACCAACGCTACAGCTACGGTAGCGGATCGAAAGCGAACCGATTGCGCGCCTTTTGGCAAAAAGAGGATAACCAAGTCGTTGGGAAGCTAATGAGCGACATACTCGATTACTGCGAGCCAAAAGGCGCCCAGTGGGAGGTCTGTCGCCTTATTGTCACTCGGCTTCTGAAAGATGCGCCCGCGCCTATGTCAACAACGGCCGCCGCGCACGTTGCCGAAGCCGCCCAGCAACAGCGCCTCACCCATGAGCTTCAGCAACTAAAAGATGTGTTCTTCCAACTCGCAGCAGATCAGGACCGAAACCGCGCCGGACTCGCGCTGGAAAGGCTTTTGAACCGCCTCTTTGAGCTATTCGAACTTCAGCCGCGACAACCCTTCCGCGTCGTGGGAGAGCAAATTGATGGTTCCTTTCAACTGGACAGCCATATTTACCTTCTAGAATCCAAGTGGGAGAAAAACCCGCTTCCAGAAGCGGACCTTTTGGTATTCCGGGGGAAGATCGAAGGGAAGTCTACGTTCACACGAGGGGTCATGATCGCGCTCAACGATGTGAGCGCGCCCGCCCGCGACGCGATCACGCGGGGCAAATCACCTTCTTTTTTCGTGGTGCACGGGCATGACCTGACAATGATACTCAGCGAAGCTATCAGCCTTCCTGATTTCCTGCGAAAACGCGTTCGTCTCCTCGCTGAGGAGGGGCGCGTGTGTGTCAACTTTTCGGAGCTTAGGTAGCTCCTCGTGGCGCCTCTAGCCGACGTCTTCCAGCTCGATCGCGCTAGAAAAGCGCTAAGCAGTGTCGTTAAACCAGCTCAAGCCGATTTTCACGGCCGACGGCGGCTGCCGCTTTTTGCAAGGTGCTGAGGGTCACTGCAGTGTTTCCAGGATCGAGCAACCGGTCGAGTGCCGCGCGGCTGGTATTCATACGCTTGGCCATCTCGGACTTTGAGACGTTCTGCTCCTTCATCGCCGCCGTTACCTGGCGCGCGAGAACGCGCTTCATGGCCCTCGCCGTTGTTTCTTGGTAGATCCCTTCCTCGCGGAGCCAGCTATCGAAGGACGATCCGATGTTTACCTTCTTCATGGGCGGCCTCCGTTCCTTTACGCTGCGGCGGTCTTGCGCGCGAAGGCCCACTTGAGCAGCGGTGGGGTCATCATCGTGGTGAGCATGACCATGACGACCATGGCGGAGACGACGTTGGCGGCGAAGACGGGTTCGCCGGCGACTTTGAGGGAAGAGGCGATGCCGACGAAGATGAGGCCGACTTCGCCTCGGGGGATCATGCCGATGCCGACGACGAGGCGGTTCAATCCTTTTTCGATGACTCCGAACATGGAGATGATCTTGCCCACGATGGCGACGGCGGTGAGGAGGGCGGCGAATTCGAGGACCTGAAGCGAGGCGAAGGTGCGGAGGTCGATGCGGAGTCCCATCATGACGAAGAAGACGGGGACGAAGATCATCGAGACGGGGTGGATGTATTGTTCGAGCGGGGGCTCTTTGGCGTGGAAGGCTTCGTAGTCGGCCTCTTCGAGGACGAGACCGGCGGCGAAGGCTCCGACGATGGGGGCGAGTCCCATGTAGCCGGCCAACGCGGAGAGGGCGAAGCAGAAGCTGATGGCCGAGGCGAGTGAGACGCCGGGGACCCTGAAGAGGATGGCGACCTTCAGCATGCGAAGGTGGACGAAGCGGCCGATGATGATGGCGCCGGCGAGGAATGCGGCGGCTTTGCCGATGATGAGGGCGACGGGGGCGAGTTCGATGGCGGCGCTGCCGCTGGTGGCCATGGTGCTGACCATGCCGCTGACGACGGCGAGGACGATCAAGCCGAGCC
>CAYUZM010001200.1:0-2102 GCA_964449665.1 uncultured Solibacteraceae bacterium | reverse complement strand
CTGAGCATTCGTGCACTGCAGCTGTTCGGCGAGGAGTGTGGCGACCGCGTGAGCGAGGCGCGCGCGTGGCTGCGACAGGCGCGGCTGGTGACGCAAGAGGACCGGTAGATGACATTGTTCGGCTTGGTGTGGTCAAAGCCCGAGCCGGAAGTCGTATCACAAGCGGACGCCGAACTACGCGCGCAACAACGCGGCGATGGCGGCTGGGCACAGCGCGACGGCGTGGAGAGCGATGCGTATGCGACCGGTCAGGCGATGGTGGCGTTGTATGAAGCGGGTGCGATACCTGGCTCGGATGCGGCCTATCAACGCGGAATCGCGTTCCTGCTGCGCACGCAGATGGCCGATGGTTCGTGGCTGGTGCGGACGCGGAGCAGCCCGCTGCAGCAGTTGAAGGAGAGCGGCTTCCCGCACGGGCGTGACCAGTGGATTTCCGCGGCGGGCACAAGTTGGGCGGCAATGGCGCTGGCGATGTCGCAGCCCACGAGCAGCGGGCGGACGGCGTCGCTGATCGCCGAATAGTTCGCGGCGTGCGCGGAAGGCGGCCCGTTACACTCAAAGTGTGGAGAGGTCTGGACAGGCCGACCGGTTGGCGTTAGGGATTCGCACCACGCTGACGGGGGCGGCGGTAAATATCCTTCTGGCAGCGGCAAAGGCCGTGGCGGGGGTGTTGGGCCATTCGTTTGCGTTGATTGCGGACGCGGCAGAATCATTGACGGACGTGGTGGGTTCGCTGGTCATTCTAGGCGGGCTCGCCTATTCGTTGCGGCCGGCTGACGAGAACCATCCCTACGGACATGGAAAGGCCGAACCCTTGGCGGCGGCGCTAGTGGCGGGCGGCATGGTGGGCGCGGCGCTGGGCATCGCGTACGGCGCATGGGTGCAAATCAAGTCGCCGCAGTCATTGCCGGCGCCTTACACGCTGGCGGTGCTAGCCGGCGTGGTCGTCGTAAAAGAGGTGCTGTCGCGCTACGTGTTGCGGCAGAACGTGGATGTGGGAAGCGCTGCGGTGAAGACCGACGGCTGGCATCACCGGAGCGATGCGATCACGTCGGGGATGGCCTTTGTGGGAATCAGCATTGCGTTGCTGGGCGGGCCGGGCTACGAGGCGGCCGACGATTGGGCGGCGTTGGGGGCATCGGCGATCATTCTCTACAACGCGGCGACGTTATTGCGCGAAGCGCTGTCGGAGTTGACCGATGAAGACGCGCGAGGTCCAGTACAGGAGAAGTGCAGACTCATCGCGATGGGCGTGGGCGGTGTGGCGAGCGTGGAGAAGTTCCATGTGCGCAAGATGGGCACGAGCTACTACGTGGACATGCACCTGGAAGTGGACGGAGCGTTGACGGTGAGACGCGGGCATGAGATTGCGCATGAAGTGAAGGACGCCATTCGCGCGGCCGATGCACGCGTGGAGGACGTGCTGGTGCACGTGGAGCCGGTGCGCGGCACCTGAGCCTTCCACGCGTCGGGATCCGCGTGAGTGGGCATGAATGTTCGTTTTTATACAGGCTTATTGATTTTAGCGGGAGTATTGGCGGCGGACTGCGTGGATGGTTCGCGCGACACGACGCCGGAAGAGCAGTCTTATCAAGCCGAAGCGATGGCGGCGTTGCGTGCGTCGGTGCCTGCCGCGCCCGCGGGATGGAAGCTGGAAGATCGCGGCGTGTTTGCGCCGGCGAAGTCGGTGTGCAAGGGGTCGGATGCATCCCGCGTGGCGTACAGCGTGGCGTACTTGTGGGTGGATGGCGTTGCTGAACAGCATAAACGCTCCCAGGAGATGTCGGCGAAGATCGGCGCGCTGCGGACGATTCCGGCTGAAAAGCTAACCGAGATGAATGAGTACGCCAGACAAGGGCGCGCGTTGCAACGCGAGGTGCCGAAAGCGCGCACGGCAGGGAACCAGGCCGAGGTGGAGCGTTTGAACACGGAAATCAAGAGCCTGACGGCGAAGGCGTACGCGATCAAGCAGGCGCATGAGGAATCGCTCCGGGCGCAGGTGAGGGCGATCAGCGACGAGTTCACGCAGGCGGGAGAGGGGAGGCCTTACCAGTCGATGCGGTCGCCCGGATGCCAGATGCCGGCCTTGTTGATCCAGCCCC
>CAYUZM010001199.1:0-2103 GCA_964449665.1 uncultured Solibacteraceae bacterium | reverse complement strand
AAATCATTTCTACTGAAACACTAGTTAATGCATTACGGGAACGACGCACTCTGCGCGAAACTGTTATAGGTATCGCTCAAAACAAATAAACTACTCAACAAGGGAGTGTCAGGTAGTTATGGAGCAACCTAAAAAAGGCGTAAAGCCCTATCATTTACAACATATTCGCATAGAAGATTACCGTTCCGAGAAGCCTTACAGCCGCCCCATGCAGGACATGAGCGGCATCTCCTCCAAGAGAAATAGAGACATACATGGACCAAAGCTTGAAAGTGAGCTGACCAATGCACTTGCCGATGCTCTCTCAATGCAAACCTTGCTCGATCCACAACTAGCACCAAATAAACAGGGGATTTACCTTGAGGTAGTTGGTGGCGAGACCTCAACAATTTCAGATTTAAACTGGACATCTAAAAACATTCGTTTAGGCGCCCTTCACCTTAATGAAGCTGGTGAACAAATTGGGGCTCTTTACGTCCCCAACACCTCAGCCTCATTCTTAAAAAACAAGGTGAGTGAATATGCACGCGAGAACACACCAAAAGGAACCCCAAAACACGAAAGCAAATTTGACTCTGTAGAAGCAATTCGTGCTGGCACCATCAAAACCCTTTGGACTGATACACGACCATTCCCAACAGATGCCAATGAGAAGCTATGGTGGGAGTTCTGGTGCTTTAACGACTCTGTAAATCACCTTATTCATACAGCAGAGCGATTGAATCTACGGATTAGCGAGAACCGTCTATATTTTCCTGATTTAGAAGTTGTGCCCATCCATGGCAACTCTCAAGAAATTAGTCGATTACTACAAAATACTGATGCCATAGAGGAACTACGAAGAGCATCAGACAGCCCTACTTTTTTCACCACAACCCTACGACATAAACAAGAGGTATGGGTTGAAGATCTTTTATCTCGGATTAATCCCCCTCCTCTCGAATGCCCTGCTGTTTGCATTCTTGATACTGGTGTAGCCCGAGCTCATCCGCTACTAAACATGGCCCTCAATGTTGACGATTGCCAATCCGTTGACAATGCATGGGGCTCCGACGATGACCACCCCACGGGCATGGCACCAGCATGGCGGGCACCGTACTATACTCCGACCTAACCTATGCCTTAGCGGATCAACGTGAGATATCTCTCGACATTCGGCTTGAGTCAGTAAAGCTTCTCCCCCCGTTCGGTTTTAAATCGAACGACCCACAAAGCTACGGAGTAATCACGCAGTCTGCCGTAAGCATAGCAGAGCATAACAATCCGCATAGACCCCGCGTATTTTGCATGGCAGTCACGAATGATGACATGTCGGGAGAGCGCCCGACGAGCTGGAGTGCGGCACTCGACCAAATATGCTCTGGCTCAATGAAAGGAGATATCCCCGAAGCTGGCGAAGAGCAACCAAGAAGATTATTTATAATATCAGCGGGCAATGTACCTGACGCCTCCAATCCTGATGACGTATCAGATCTCGATGAGTTTCCTATAGAAGACCCAGCACAGGCATGGAATGTAATTACTGTAGGTGGATTCACTGACAAAACAGATTTGATGCCTGAAGACAAGCTCGACGACTGGACGGCCATGGCCGGAACTGGCGAACACAGTCCTTATAGTCGAATATCTACCGACTGGGATCACTCTCGAACACCGATGAAGCCAGAGGTTGTATTTGAAGCAGGAAATCGAGCTCTCAGCCCTGCTGGGAGTGAGATTCTTTCGGGCGTATCGTCACTCTCCATTTTGACGACAAACAAAGATTTTACTAGCGATCCTCTGGCTACGTTTTGGGCAACCAGCTCCGCGACAGCTCAAGCCGCCGGGTTAGCCGCATCCATCATGGCAAAGCATCCAAGCTTATGGCCTGAGACTGTTCGAGCTCTTATGATCCATAGCGCCCAATGGACTCCTGCAATGCAATCTCGCATACATGATGTTAAAAGTAAAAAGGAGCGTATCGGGCTGGCCCGACAATTTGGATACGGAGTACCTCGTCCAGATCGTTCTACTGCATCAGCCCAGAACGATCTTGCTTTACTGGCCTAGTCATATACACCAACCTTTAAGCATGAAAAAAATGACGCTGGAAAAATCCCAGAA
>CAYUZM010001198.1:0-2106 GCA_964449665.1 uncultured Solibacteraceae bacterium | reverse complement strand
CGACGCCGCGCTGGTCGCGCCTCGCGATCATCCTCTTCGTCGCGACGTACCCGCTCACGCTGTTCTTCTACGACCTCGAGCGCGTCGATGCCCTCTACGCGGCGATGATCGCGATCGGCACCGCGCTCGTGCGCACGCGGGAGACGACGGCCTGGACCGCGTTCGCGGGCGTGCTGCTCGGCGGCTCGGTCTTCGCGAAGCAAGCGGGGCTCTTCCCGTTCGCGGCGGTGGTGCTCGGGCTCGTCGTGACCGGCGATCGCCGTCGCGCGGCGATCGTGGCGGGCGCGGGTGGCGGCGTGTTCGGCGCGCTGTTCGGGTGGCTCGAGACGTCGACGGCGGGGGTGGTCCGGGTCTACTGCCTGGCGCTGCCCGGGGGGGACGGGAACAAGCCGGGGCGGGTTGGGGGCGAGTTGGTTTCTGTCCTCGACTGAACAATTCCTTTGAAACTTGTGTTTTGGCGGCCCATCGAGGCGGCGAGGTTGGGGAAGGTGTGCGCGGCGGCGGGGGCGGCGCGCGTGGCGGGCGGCGATGCGGCGCAGACGGGGCTTGGCGCGGCAGGCGGCGATGCGGCGCGAGTGGGGCGCGGCACAATGGGCTCGTCGCCTGCGACAGGTGGCGCGGAGCCCGTGCGCGTCGTCAACTGCGCCGAGATGGACGAGGCCTTGCGGGAGATGCCCGATTGCGATGGGTTCTTCGGCAAGATGACACCGGAGTTGCTGGCGGCGGCGGGGCCCCTGCGTTGGATTCAATCGCCGACGGCGAGTTTGGAGCACTATCTCTTCCCTGCCCTGATCGAACATCCATGCACATTGACGAACATGCGCGGGCTGTTCAGCGACGTGATTGCCGATCAGGTGATGGGCTATGTGCTGTGCTTTGCGCGGAACCTCCACTTGTACGTGCGGCGGCGAAAGTGGCAGCCGTGCGGTGGCGAGGGCGCGCGCGTGGGCTTTGCGCAGGGGCCGGGCGTGGTGAACGAGATCGACAGGGCGCATCTGCATCTGAGCGATTGCACGCTGGGCGTGGTAGGGTGCGGCGAGATTGGCGCGGAAGTAGCGCGGCGGGCGAGAGCGTTTTCAATGCCGGTGCTGGCGGTGGATCCGGTGCGGAACGTACCGCCGTGCGAGGGCGTGACGTTGTGGGGGATGGAGCGTCTGGATGATCTGCTTGCGCATAGCCGGTTCGTGGTGATCTGCGCACCGCATACGCCGGAGACGGAGCGGATGTTCAACCGGGCGCTAATCGCGAAGATGCGGCGCGATGCGTTCCTGATCAACATTGGGCGCGGGGCGATTGTGGTGCTGGACGATCTGGTGGCGGCGCTTGCGGCGGGCGAGATCGCGGGCGCGGCGCTGGATGTGTTTGAGACGGAGCCGCTGCCGGAAGGGCACCCGTTGTGGGCGATGGAGAACGTCATTCTGACGCCGCACGTGGCGGGCTTTTCGCCGCGTATTTCGGAGCGGCATTTGGCGGTGCTGCTGGAGAACGTGAAGCGGTTCGCCACCGGCGAACCGCTCGTGAACGTGGTGGATAAGCGGCGGTGGTTTTAGGGCCGCGGCGCTGGTTTTAAGAGGCGGGTCTAGCCGGCCACCTGGCGCAGCACATACGGCAGGATGCCTCCGCTGCGGAAGTATTCGACTTCGCGCGGCGTGTCGATGCGGACCAGCGCTTCGAACTCCTTCGTGCCGGTTTCCGACGTGGCCGTGACCTTCACGCGGCGGGAACCGGATAGGATCGCTTCGGAGAGACCGGTGATCGAGTAGGTCTCGAAGCCGGTGAGGGCCAGCGATTCGCGGTTGTCGCCGGGGAGAAACTCCAGAGGCAGCACACCCATGCCGACCAGGTTCGAGCGATGGATGCGCTCGAAGCTTTCGGCGATGACGGCCTTGATGCCGAGGAGCGCGGCGCCCTTGGCGGCCCAGTCGCGCGACGAGCCGGAGCCGTATTCTTTGCCCGCGATGATGAACATGCCGACGCCCGAGGCGATGTTGCGCATGGCGACGTCGTAGATGAATTCCTTGTCCGCCGCAGGCGAGGTGCGCGTGAAGCCGCCTTCGACGCCGGGCACCATGAGGTTCTTCAAGCGGATGTTGGCAAAGGTGCCGC
>CAYUZM010001197.1:0-2107 GCA_964449665.1 uncultured Solibacteraceae bacterium | reverse complement strand
GTCACCTTCAACTACGGCGTCAGTTGGGAATACATGTCGCCCATCTACGAGGTGAACGACCGCCAGGTGAACATCAATACCTTCACCGGCCAGTTGATCTACCCCGGCTCGGGCGAATACGGCCGCGCGCTCTACAAGGCCTACCGGAAGCAGTTTAACCCCAACCTCGGCATCGCCTGGACGATCACCCCGAAGACGGTCGTCCGTGCCGCCTACCGGTTGTCCAACTTCCTCGAAGGCACCGGCGCCAACCTACGCCTGACGCTCAATCCGCCGTTCTTCACCGAATCCAACGTCACCTACGACAGCACGCGCGCCGGCAGCATCACCGCCGGCTTCACCGACGTGATCGCCGCGGGCGACCTCACCAGCCCGCGCACCGGCGCGGCGCCGTTCTACCAGGGACGCGCGTGGGACCTCAACCTTCGCCCGCAAATGACCAACCAGTTCAACTTCGCCATCGAGCGCGAGTTGGATAGCGCCACCAGCGTCACCGTGGCCTACGTCGGCCAGCGCGGCACGCACCTCGTCATCCCGCACGAAGCCAACAACCCGCTGCCGGGCACCGGCCCCTACGCCACCTGGGCTCCGATCAACGATCGCCGCCCGCTGGCCCGTTCGCTCCCCAACGTCGGCAACATTGCCCTCACCGAATCCTCCGGCACCAGCTGGTACAACGCTCTGCAGTTGAGCGGACGCCGCCGCATGACCGCCGGACTCGAACTGCTCTTCCAGTACACCTTCTCCAAAACCAACACCGACGGCCTCGGCTACTACGGCTGCGGCGGCGTCAACTCGGAAGGCGCTTACTGGCAGGATGCCTACAACCGCCGCGGCAACTACGGCCCGGCCTGCTTCGATGTGCGCCACAACTTCACCACCGCCGGCGTCTACAACCTGCCGTTCGGCAAGGGTCAGAAGTTCGCCCCCGGCAACAAGGCGATGGACCTCGTCTTCGGCGGCTGGAACATCAACTACAACATGTCGCTGCGCGGCGGCTTCCCGGTCACCATCTTCGCCGCCACGCAAAACACCAACTCCGGCCGTAGCCCGCGCGGCAACGCTCGCGCCAACTACTACCGCGGGATGGCCGAACCTTCCACCCGCACGGTGGACCGCTGGTTCGGCGACGTTTCGGCGTCCTCGTTCTGCACCGCCGGTGTGGACAACGGCACCTGCGCCTATGGCGTTCCGGCACTGGGCGAATTCGGCAGCGCCGGCGTCGGCACCGAGCGCGCTCCGGGCTTCTTCAACCTCGATACCTCGCTCGGTAAGCGCTTCGCCATCAACGAACGCCACAATATCGAGTTCCGCGCCGAGTTCTTCAACATTCTGAACTCGGTGAGCTGGGGCGCTCCGGGCCGCGACATCACGACGCCGGCAAGCTTTGGCTCCATCACGGGCCAGATCAACGCTCCGCGCAGCATTCAGTTCGGTCTGAAGTACCGCTTCTAACCGGAACCGCGCACAGCGGACCCTCGCCACCCGCGGGCGGCGCTGCCTGTGCGCTCCGAAGAAACGCAAAAACCCCGGGACGCTACGGCGTTCCGGGGTTTTGCTTTATACCTCCACGCCCCTCGCCCGCAGCTCGCCCACAATCTGCTCGTACGATTCAAATTGAACCGCGTCGATCCCCGCCCGCCGCGCGCCCTCCACATACTCCGGTATGTCGTCCGTGAAAAAGCACTCGCCCGGATCCCCCACCGCGTGCCGCAGCGCCTCGCGATAGATCGCCTCGTCCGGCTTCATCGCACCCACCTTGTAGCTCAGCACGTGATGATCGAAATGATGCACGTGCGGGTAGACCTCCTCGATCATCTCGTAGTGAATCGCGTTCGTGTTCGAGAGCAGCAGCAACCGGTACCGGCCCTTGAGCGACGTCAGCAGCGACTCCGGAATCAGCGTCTCCGGCGAGAAAATGCTGAACCAGATCTCGCGAAACTCCTCGTAGGAAATGTCGCAGCCTACGGCGCGGTTGAACTGCGCCACAAAGGGGCGCGGTTCAATCTGCCCGCTCCCGAAGCGCGGCACCATCCCCGCCTCGCGCAAGCGGTCGCGCATCCCCTCCCGCTCCAGGCCCTGCGGGACCGTAACCCCCCCAAAGGCC
>CAYUZM010001196.1:0-2110 GCA_964449665.1 uncultured Solibacteraceae bacterium | reverse complement strand
GGTTTGGCCGGGGCGGTTATGGAGGAGGTTCCTGGTGTCGGGGGCGGCGTTGCGGAGCCATTCGTGGAACTCGCCGTGGAGTTCGTTGGTGCCGCCCTTGGGGCTGACGTTGACGGTGGCGCCAAAGGTGTTGCCGATGGTGGCGTCGTAGCTGGCGGTCTGCACCTTGAACTCGGTGATGGAGGCGGCGGGCGGCGAGTAGGCCACGCGCGGGGAGGTGCCGTTGGAGTAGGTGTTGGAGACGCCGTCGATGGTGAAGTCGTTGTTGTAGTTGCCGCCGCCGGTGGTGGAGAACTGGGAAGGCGCGTTGTTGAAGGGCGCTTTACGGAGGCGCATGTCGGTGCCGTTGACGGTGCCGGGGGCGAGGTGGACGAGGTCCATGGCGTTACCGGCGAAGAGCGGGAGGTCCATGATGCGGCGTTCGTCGACGACCTGGCCGAGGGTGGCTTCGGCGGTTTGCAGAAGCGGCGTTTCGGCGGTGACGTTGATGGATTCCGAGACGTTGCCGATCTCCATTTGGATGATGAGCTCGACGGAGTCGTTGACGCGGACCTGAATGTTGTCGCGCGTGAACTTCTTGAAGCCGTCCCGTTCCGCGGTGACCGTGTAGATGCCTGGCAACAGATAAGGCAGCGAATAGGCGCCCGCGGCATTGGTGGCCGAGCGGACGGCGACGCCGGTGGCTTTATTGGTGGCGATGACCGTCGCTTCGGGAACGGCGGCGGAGGTTGAGTCGATGACTTGACCCACGACACGGCCACGGGAGTCCTGACCGTAGAGGTGCGTCATGGCACACAGTGCGAGCGTGACAACGCCCGCAATTTTTCTGATGTTCTTCATATAACCCCTGACTTGGCGCTTTTGAGGCGCTTAATTACTTGTAATGCAAGAATAGGCGCGTTCTCGGGCAAAACGCAAAACATGAAGACATTTTATTGTTCAGAGCGGCGGTGTATTACAGACAGAAGCTTTATTGCAGCTTCCGCAAGAAGTTCGCCCCCACCCGGCGCAAACCGGGCGCTGAGGACCTCGTAGCCGCCCTCTTCGCAGGCTTTACGGGTGGGGACGTAGCCGATTTGACCGTTGGAAAGTTCCACAATGATTGTGGTGGGGAAGGGGGAGGCCTTTTTGATTGCTTGGCCGAGGTCGACGAAGATTTCGCCGGGGAGGCCGACCCAGGCGACGGATTTCTCGAGGGCGGCGACCTGGACTTCGGCATCGAGGGGGGCGCCTTTGCAATCGGCGACGTCGAGGATGCGGAAGGCTTCGGCGAGGGGGACGGTGCCGGGGGAATCGGGTTTGCCGAATTTGGCGGCGGTGGCGCGGGCCTGGGCGATTTGATCGGGCGTGTAGGCGGGGAGCGGGAGGGGGACGATTTCGGACCGGGCGGTGAGCGGGCCGGGGAGGACGGGCTGGAGGCGGGCGATGGGTTTGAGCACCTCGCCGGCGAGGATGGTGCCGATGCGGCGGGCTTCGGCGTGGCCCTTTTGCGGGGCGGCGGTGGCGACGTTGACGTGGTTGATATTGCCGGCGGCGCCGTTGGTGAAGAGGGTGACGAGATCGGGGCCGTAGAGTTTGGCAAGGATGCCGGAGATTGTGTAGGGGAAGTCGGCCGAGAACTGGAGGCCGCCGACAGTGTCGAGGTGGAGGGCGTGGTTGACGTAGGCGAGCAGGGGCCTGGCGGCGGCGGACTCGACCCAGAGGAGTTGGACGTCGGGATCGATTTGGCCCATGGGCTGGACGATTTGCGGGTTTCGCTTGCCGGGGTTGGTGCGGACGGTGCCGTCCTTCATAAGGAAGCGGCGGTAGAAGCTGATGGATTCTTCGTGGCCGGTGGCGGTGGAGAGACGTGCGGGGGCGAGGGCGGCAGCAGCGGCGCGGACGGCTTCGGCGATTTTGGCGGGGAGGGCGGCGCGGTAGGTGTCCATGACCTTTCGGGCGTGTCCTTCGACGTACTGCGTGGAACGGCCGCCGAGGAGGGGGCCGGTGTGGCTGTGGGTGGCGCTCAAGATGATGTGTGAGGCGGGGATACCGGTGGCGGCTTCGGCTTGTTTACGGGCGGCGGCGGAGAGATCGGCGGGGATGTTGACGAGGTCGCAGGCGACGAGGG
>CAYUZM010001195.1:0-2114 GCA_964449665.1 uncultured Solibacteraceae bacterium | reverse complement strand
GCGCCTGGGCGGGATTTTATCCCGCCCAGCTGCAGCGCCCACATACAATCACAACACGCCCGGCAACAAAATTCGTCCATCTCTGTTGCACATACCCGCCCATCATCCGGCGATACCGCTCGCCCTCATGCGACGCTATGGCCGTGAGCAACACCAACGCCCAGCCCGCCAGCAGAACCACGCGTCCGCTCTCCTGCTACACGGTCTCCGTTATTGCCGCCCCCACCGCCGCCCCCACCGCCGCGCCCACCGTCACCCTCCCCACCGCCCCCGCCGCCTCCGTCATCGCTGCCTTCCCTGCCGCGCCCACTGCCCACACCACCGCGCCCACTGCGTTCCCCGCAGCCGCGCCCATCGTCGCCCTCGCCGCCACCTTCACCGCCGCGACCCCCGCCGCCCTCCTCACCGCTCTCCTCACCGCCCTCACCGCCGCCCTCATCACCGCTCCCCGTTGGCTTAACCCAAAAAATTGCCACTACGAAACAAACCCAATTCACGCGGCAAATAAAGCAGTTATTTCCCCGGTCAAACCCAACCAACCCAAAAGCCAACCACCAACCCAAGCCGCCGCCCAGTCGGCTCGCAAGCCGTCGCCCAAGCCGGCTCCCAAGCCGGCTCCCCACGCCCCGTGCCTGCCGCCCTGTTTCTTCGCAACCACCGCCGCGCTAAGCTGAACTCTTATGGCGCTCATTGATCGTGTGCAAAAAGATATGGTGGAGGCCATGAAGGCCAAGGATGAAACGCGCCTCGCCGCGGTTCGCTTCATCAAGACCGGCCTCATGAAGTACAAGGCCGACAACATGAAAGAGGCCGACGAGCAGGCCGAAATGCAACTGCTCAACATGATGTTGAAGCAGCGCCGCGAATCGGTCGAGATGTTCCGCAAAGGCGGGCGCGAAGAACTCGCCGCCAAGGAAGCGGCCGAGATCGCCGTCATCGAAACCTATATGCCGGCCATGGCCACCGAAGCCGACATCGAAGCTGCCATAGAAGCCGCCATCGCCGAAACCGGCATCACCAGCCAGAAGCAAATGGGCGTCGTCATGAAGGCCGCGCAAGCCAAACTCACCGGCAAACGCGTCGACGGCAAAGCCCTCAGCGAAAAGGTCCGCGGGAAGCTGAGCTAGCTCGCTCAGGCCATTCCCAACCGCTCCAGTTTCCGGTACAGCGTCTTCCGCTCGATCCCCAATATCCGCGAAGCCCGGCTCTTGTTCCCGTTCGTCGCCGCCATCACACGGCGAATCTGCTCGCTCTCGGCATCGGCCAGCGTCTCACTGGCATTGTCTCGCGGCTCGGTCGCCGCAATCGCGTCGCGGACCGCTTCATCGTCGATGCGCCCGCCGGGGGCGAGAATCACCAGCCGCTCCATCATGTGCTGGAGCTGCCGCACGTTGCCCGGCCACGTGTAGCCTTGCATCGTCTCCACGCCGCTTTCGGTCACGCGCGATCCGAGCCCGTAGCGGTCGTTGTATTTGCGCAGGAAGTAATGCACCAACAGCGGCACGTCGCCCGCGCGTTCGCGCAACGGAGGCAGCCGAAGTGGAATGGCGTTCAGGCGATAGTAAAGGTCTTCGCGGAACTTCTTCTCCTCCACCATCTTTGAGATGTCGCGATTGGTCGCCGATATCACCCGCACGTCCACTTCGTGCGTGCGCGAACTGCCGAGCGGACGCACCGTGCGCTCTTGCAGGAACCGCAGTAGCTTGGTCTGGAAGCCCAGGTCCACCTCGCCGATCTCATCCAGAAACACCGTGCCGTGATTGGCCGCTTCAAACACGCCCGTGCGGTCGCGGTCCGCGCCCGTGTACGCCCCGCGCACCGCGCCGAACAACTCGCTCTCTAAGAGCGAAGGCGCAATCGAGGCGCAATCCACCGGCTGAAACGGCGCGCTTGCCCGCTTGCTATGCCGGTGCAGCATCCGCGCGATCATCTCCTTGCCCGTCCCCGTCTCGCCTTCGATCAATACCGTGGCGTCGGTCGGCGCCACGCGCGAGATGGTCTTGTACAAGTCCACCATCGCCATCGAACTGCCGATCATGTCCGACTCGGGCAGATCGTCGATCTCCGTATCGAGGTCGTCGGGCTCGGGCAACAGCGTCGCCTCGGCGCGCTTC
>CAYUZM010001194.1:0-2116 GCA_964449665.1 uncultured Solibacteraceae bacterium | reverse complement strand
TGCGGTTCGAGCGATCAGATTGGAACAGAGAAAACATGGGGAACTCCTATGCTGGTTGGTATGCCGAACGCTGAACGAGCCATCTGCCCCGACGCGCGGATCGAAAGCCGAGGCCAGGCAGTCTGGACTAGATGAGTCCAAAAGAACCGTAGATGTTCGGGTCGCTGGTTGACGCGTGGTTGTGATTGACGTGGGCTTGCGTGAAAGCGTCGAGGGCAACCATGGAAACTGCATCTATTTCGACTGTTTTAGATTTGGCGTTTACGAATGTTCAAGGGTGCCAGGCACTTACGCTGCTTCCAGTGAAAGAGTCGAGCTAGTTCGTTGCGTTTTAAGCGCGTCTCGAGTTCGTGTTCGATGTGTGACTGCAAATCGCATTTGGACGTGCGGTGCAGGATTTGGGAGATGCCCTTCCGGATCTGCGGGAGTGTGATCGCAGGGGTCCATTTTTTTTCCCCGTCGCGTTTCACTGACCAGGAACCAGGTGGCAATCAACGAGAGTGTTTGATGATGGTGCCAACCTACCCAGTTGCGAACTTCGTAGTCGCCCAGCCCGGCTTCGCTCTTGCAGCGCTGCAAACATTCCTCGATGCGATGTTCGGCCTTGGCCACCCGCGCGAACTCCAGCAGCCCAGTCTCCGCGCGGGCATTCGAGAAATAGTAGTCGGTCTTCACCACTCGTTGGTCGTCACGATCTTTATAGCGAATGACTATCAGCACTTCGTCCGGAGCTTGCTGCTGTTTGTCGGTCCGCGCCGCAACTCGCCGTTTCAGGCTCTCGACGATCAGCGGGCCCTTGGCACCGTCGCGAACGTCGATCCTGCTCCACGCGGTGGCGGGTTGTGCCGCCAGCCACTGGTCCACGCGCACCCAGGGACGATTCGGAGGGCGTCCCGTCCCGCTGCCTGTCGGCGGTTCCACCTCCAGGTCGCGGATCAATGTGTTCGAGGGAACGGCCAACAGATAGTGCTCGCCGCGCTGCTGCAAATCCCGGCGAAACCAGTACGGACGACCCATTTCGTCGTCCCCTGTGATCCACCGATGGGGCAAATTCCCGCCGTGCTGGTCGAGCAACTCCAAAGCCAGCTCATGCCGCGTCCGGTATTTGGTCCCCTTCGGCACACCCGCCTTCTTCATCCGCGCTTTGTCCTGCGTCCATTCCTTGGGCAGGTACAAGCGTGTGTCCACAAGCGTGTGTTCGTGGCACGACACGTAACCGAGGTAGACCGCCACTTGGCAGTTCTCGACCTTGCCCAGCCGCCCGCACCATTGCCGCGCCACGCCGACCGACTCCCGGACCGATTTGGGAAAGGCCGAAGGATCGAACACCAGCACGCCGTCGGAGTCTCCCAATTCGCACGCAATCTGGCGCGTCAACTCCCCACGCAACGGCTGGTCATCCCACTTCGACACTCCGACAAACCACTGCAAAGGCATCCGATCCTGGCCGAAGCGGTAGGCTATCGACTCGACATTTCGATGCTCCACATCCGACAACAATCCCCGCACGAAGGTCAGCGCATGACCAACCTGCTCCTTGCGTGCCAAGCTGTTGACGAACGGATCCATAAACTGCTCCAATCGCGACCCCACGTCTTCAAAAACCTGCCTCGCCAGCTTGCATTCTTCGAGGACAGCCACCGTACGCTCCTGAAACTCCCGCTCTTGAAACTTCGCATCCACGCGTATACTCCTTCCGCAAATCGTGGTTCCATCCGAACTGCGAAAGGTATTGATACTAAAACCGTTACAGCGTGTCACTAGAAATCAAACAGTCGAACTAAACGGAGGAATTTGACAGAAAAATGGGAGACAGAAAAATAAAGCGGGGATGGATTGAGAATTGGGCCGCTAGGAGAGTTTGCGAATTCAAAATATGATGATGGATTCTCTCCAATCGCAACTCCTTTCCGATTCCTTGAAATGACACAGCTCAACAAGATCTCCAGCCGCATCACTCAGCCCAAGAGCCAAGGGGCGAGCCAGGCGATGCTCTACGCCACGGGCATGTCCGAAGCCGACATGGGGAAGGCCCAGGTGGGGATCGGCTCCGTTTGGTACGAAGGCAATCCGTGCAACATGCACCTGAATATTCTGGCCGACCTGGTGAAGCAGG
>CAYUZM010001193.1:0-2118 GCA_964449665.1 uncultured Solibacteraceae bacterium | reverse complement strand
GGGGGCGGCAGGGGCCGACTGTGGCGCAGCGCTGGCGGCCAGTCGCTCTACCGACTTCCAGATGCGCGCCACGGCGCTGGCGCGGTCGGTAAACTTCTTCACCGGCTTCAAGTCGTCGAACGGCGCGACGCCGGCGAAGCTGTTCCAGACTTCGACCAGCCGGGCGGCTGGCCAGGCGGCGGTGAGCTTGGCGAGCTCCTTCTGGGTGGCGAAGGCTTGGCAGCCGTCCGCGTTGGTGGGCGGCTCGGCGTGGGCCGTGATGTTGTGGTCGGTGTCGATCGTGAATACGAGCATATTGATGTTCCCTTCGGTGGTTAAAGTGTCGAGGGATCGAGAACCACCGCGACCGCGTAGCCGTCCAACCCCCGTGCCCAGACCTTGTAGCGGGCCGGGCACAGTGGTTCGCCGCCCCGTTCGAGCTCCTGCATCCGGTGGCGCAAGTCCTCGCCCGCGATCTCCCGGGCTTCGGCGATGTTGGCGACCGGCCCCAGGGGCTCATAGGAGCCGCCCTCGTCTTCAGCGACCAGGAAGGCGATGCCTAGGTCCGTGGGCTCCTCGATGTGAATCTCGAAGCCGGGCGTGGCGTTCTGGCGGTTGGTTCGGTTCGTTGTGCGGTGGTTCATTCGATCTCCTCGCACGACGATTCATCACTCTGTTTGGAGAGAAAGCCAAGTGAAATCAACGCGGTACGCGCAGAGTTTTGATCATGCCGCCAAGCTGGGGCGATGCTGTGGCGATGAGGCCCCGGGGGAGGGGTGATTGTCTACGACGACCTTCGTAGACCAGCGCGTACTCGCGTTCGTGCCTCCGCAGGTTTTGGTTGGGGGGGGACCTCAAGATGGCGGGGAAGTGGTGGAGAGCCAAGGAGAAGTTGACATCGGTCTGCTTGTATTGCTGAGTACGTGAGCCCTACCGGCTAAGTCTCCGGTTTGCGCGTGATCCGTCCGGAGCGCGATACGAGACTGCCAAACGAAGGGAAGAGGCAAGTTCCGCAGCGACCGCCTCGCTATTGGCCGGCCCGTTAGTTCGTCAATAGCTTCTTCAATGCTGGCGCAATCGCCTCGCCCCAGCGTTCGTACCCGGCTTCGGTCGGATGCAGGTAGTCATTCATAATCGCAGGGGAAATGCTCCCGTCTGCTTCCAGAAACACCTTGCCGATCTCCATGTAGGTGATGTTGCGCGTGTAGTGCAGCTTTGCGAGTTCCAGGTTTACTGCCGCAATCTTGTCACGCCCCGCGTCCGCTTTGGCGCCGCGCGGAAAAATGCCGATTAGGAGTATCTTCGATTGCGGCAGCCGCACATGCAGTTCCTCGCAAATCGCCGTCACCCCCGCCGCAATCTCCTCCGTGGTGTTGATATTCATGTTGTTGGTTCCGATCATCACCATCACCACACGCGGACGAATACCGTCGACCTCGCCATGACGCAAACGCCACAAGACATTCTCGGTGCGATCCCAACCGTACCCGATATTAGTGACCTTGAATGCACCAAAGTACTTCTGGTAACTTGCCGGACCACGCGCCCGTGCGTCCGAAGGTTCGCCACCCCAAAAGTGCGTAATGGAGTCGCCCAACAGCAGAATGTCCGGTTTCACTTGCTCATTTCGCGCCACAATCGCACGGTGGCGGGTGGCCCAGTCGTAGTTCTTCCAATCGCGATTCTGCGTCACCTCTACCACCGTCGAAGGCTGCGGACGCCCAGCGATCAACAGCACCGGGCTTGTGTCGGCGTGAGAGGCCGAGAACACGCGCGCCCGCAGAACACGGCCAACCGGAACGTAGACCGGGCCAAAGTAGACCCCAGCCGACTTGTCAGGGTCGCGATCCTCAAACGTGTACCGAATCACCGCGTCCGGCGTCGAGCTCTCTAACACCACTCGCGAGTCCGGCAGATAACGGAAGGTCGGTGGCGCGACTTCCGCCAAAAGTGCAACGCTACAGAACAGCCAGATGAGGCGCATTTCGCTACGCTATCAAAGTGCGCACAATACTGCGCAGGTTCGGCGCCAACCCGAACGCGTCCCCGCCCACTGCAATCGCCAAGATCTCGACTGGCCGGGCTACACTAGTAAGCAGAGTTTCGGTTCGCGAAACCAGCGCACGGCGCACTTCCCGA
>CAYUZM010001192.1:0-2128 GCA_964449665.1 uncultured Solibacteraceae bacterium | reverse complement strand
CTTTAGCGCTCTCGTGTTGCTCGGCCTCACCAGCATCGCCTGGACCACTCAGTTGCTGCTGGCGCAATCGGCGTCCGGCTCACCCGCCGCCCAGGCCGCACAACTCGCCGCCAGTTTCGACCAGTCGATCAAGCCCTTCCTGGAGAAGAACTGCGTGCAGTGCCACAACGCCGACAACCCCACCGCGGGCGTGCGCGTCGACCACTTGGACGCCTCGCTCGATGACCGCCATATTCGCCTCTGGGAAGGCATCCGACACCGCGTGGCCAACGGCTCCATGCCGCCAAAGGGACTTCCGCAACCTCCCGCGGCCGAACGCCAGGCGACCACCGCATGGATCGAGCAGGCCCTCCAAATGGCGCGCCTGCGCCCCTCGCCGAAGAATGGCCTGGTACGCCGGCTCACGGTGGCGCAATACCGCAATACGCTACGAGAGCTGCTGCAGCTTGACGACGACCTCACCGAAATCCTCCCGCCTGACGCCATCTCGGCCGACGGCTTCGTGAACAACAAAGAGACGCTGCAACTCTCGCCGCTGCTGATCGAGGCCTATCTGGAGATCGCGGGCGAAGCGCTCGACCGCGCCATCGTCGATCCAAAAGCGAAGCCGAAGATCCAGAACTTCCGCATGGAGCTCGGCACGGGCATCAACAAGCAGCCGCTGCCCGAAGAGCTGATCCTCGGCGCGAATAGCGAGTTACTGAAGAACGCCGACTTCACCGTCACGCAGCCCGTCCCCGCCAAGCCCTTCGCCTTCGATCCGTTCGCGATGCGCACGAAATACCGCTTCATTGAAGGCTACGCGGGCAACGACACCGTGCGCGGATGGCGCGAGTACGACAGCATCTACCACAACGTGTTCGCCTGCATGCGCGGCAGCCGCGGCTATCCCAAGGGCCAGGCGTATGGCACCGTGCCGCAAGGACTGCTGCTGCGTCCCGCCATCCCCAACGACGAGTTGTTCGATGCCGACGGAACCTACGGCCCCAAGGCCAACTTCAAAATCTCGCTGCGCGACTTGCCCGACGATGGGCGCTTCCGCGTCACGGTGACGGCGGCGAAGTACGACGACGGGCTCTTGCTCGACGCGGGCGATGCGATGCAGCCACCCACCGCCGCGGGCAGCGTTACGGCGCGCGAGCCGCAAGCGGAGGTGACCATCGCCAAGGCTGGCATCTATCAAGTGGATGTGTTGGCCTCGCCGCATTACCCCCAACCACCGGCCCCGGATCGTTCGAAGCTGAACGATGATCTCGGTGGCGCTTGGAATTTTGAAAGCGAAACCGGAGCACGGTTGGAAGGCGGCGCGCGGCTCAATGCCTCCCCCTTCGGCAAGGCGGCTTCCCTCGAAGCAGCCGGCGGCGCGGTCGTAGTTCCCCATCGCGACGATCTCACCGTCGCCGACGGCGAGTTCACCATCGCGGCCTGGATCAATCCTGCCAAGCTCGCCAAGTCGGGACTCATCTCGAAAGGCGCGCCGGACTGGACTCACGGCTGGCTACTGGAAATGGCCGATGAGCGCGGCGTGCTGCGCCTGGAGACCGCCGGCCCTGACAACGCGACCAACGGCGCCGTGGCCTCCCGCAACGGCGTGATCCGCGCTGGAGTTTGGCAGCATGTAGCGGCCGTGGTGAAGCGTGGCCGGAACAAGACCAGGCTCTACGTAAACGGCTTCCCCGTGGCCGAAGGCACCATCAATCGCGCCAATCTCGACAACGCGAAGATGGATCTCCGGTTCGGCGGCTACCCGCGCGCGCAAGCTTTTCAAGGCGGCCTCGACGAGGTTCGCCTGTATCGCCGCGCGCTAACCGACTCGGAGTTGCAGGCCCTTCTCGAACCGGGACGCTCCTTTGTTCAACCGCCCGCCGAACGGCCGCCCGACGTCACGCTGTCCCTCGGCGATCGCCAGTTCTCAGGCGTCGTCCACCCTCATGCCTTCCTGGCCGTGCGCCTGCCCGCGGGACCGCTCGCGGTTCGAACGGAACTCACCAGCCACTACCTCAGCGGCACGCAAGTGCTCGACCGCGTGGTGCTCACGCCTCTCGCCGAAACGCATCCCGCCGCGAAGCGGTTCCTTGCCTTCGAACGCCGCGCACCGCGCCTGGGCGTCCACCTTGGGCTGCGCCGC
>CAYUZM010001191.1:0-2130 GCA_964449665.1 uncultured Solibacteraceae bacterium | reverse complement strand
CTTCGCGCCGCTCGCACCGCGACCCTGCTTGCCCTGCTCCTACTGGTGCCCGCCTCCAGCTTCGCCGCGCTGGTCCTGTCCTTCGACTCCGTCGCCCTCAACGGTGCCCCAGGCGACCTCATCACCATCACCGGAATCCTCACCAACGACGGCGCCCTCACCGAAGAGCTCACCTCGCTCGACGCCGTCGGCCTCGTCAGCCCCGTCGTCATCCTCGGCCCCGGCGGCGTCCTCGCCCCCGGCGTCCTCGGCTACCCCGACTCCTACAGCGGCCCCATCGTCCAATTCCAAATCTCGCCCGGCGCCACTCCCGGCAACTACGCCGTCAACACCTTCAGCCTCACCTACGGCAGCATCAACGGACGCAGCATCACCTCCAACGCCGTCGCATTCTCCGTGGACGTGGCGGACACCGCCATCCCCGAGCCCGCCACCGCCGCTCTGCTCGCAGCGGGCCTCGGCGCGCTTCTCCTGCGCCGCCGCCTTACTTCACCCGGTTCCCCCCGATATAAACCTGCTCAATCGTCCGCATATTCTTGATATCCGCCACCGGATTCTTCGCCGTCACCACCACATCGGCCCAGTGCCCGGCCTCCACCGTCCCCAAATCTTTCGTCGCCCCCAACCACATCGCCGCGCTCTTTGACCACGACGTAATAATCTGCTGCGGCGTCAACCCCGCCTCCGCCATCAACTCCATCTCCAGGTGCTCAAAGAACCCCTGAATGCGCGCCGGTGGACCCGAATCCGTCCCGAACCCATACGGCACCCCCGCATCGGCCAGCTTCTTGAAGTTCTTCTGCGCCGTCTTCAGGAAGCCCTTGTACTCCATGTTCTCCGCGTTCGACCGCACGTTCTTCGCATAGGCATCGCTCTTCAGCGTCGCCCGCGTCTCCGGCGTCACCGACGGCTGGAAGAACGGCTCGTCCAACCACGACGGCGGCTGCGCGTACACATACATCGACAGCTCGCGCGTGAACGTTCCCGCCGCCTGCCACGTCCCGCTCTTCTTCAAACTCGCGATGAACGCCGCGTCCACTTCTTTGTCGCGCACGCTATGCACCAGCCCGTGCAGTCCCGCCTCGGCCAGCGTCTTCGCGTCGCCGTAGTAGAAGATGTGCGCCGCCGTGTTGTACCCGCGCTTCTTCGCGCCGGCGATGATCACCTTCACCAGGTCGAGCGGAATCTTCTGCTCCTTCCCCAGGTGATCGTCCACCCAAACTTTCACCAAGTCCACCTTCCGCGCCGCCAGCTCGTTCAGTCCCGCCTCCACCTGCGCCGGCGTCGACACCTCGAATGGCACGCCCTTCATCCCCGGCGCCTTCGTCGGATACCCGCCCGGCCCCGTGAATCCGCGAAACGCCGTGAACACGCGCGCCTCTTTCGGCCGCCCCGTCGCCCGCTGCTCGCGGCGAATGTCGAGAATCAACGGCTGATCGCTGCCCATGCTCACCACGCTCGTCACGCCGTAGTTCGCATACGTCTTCAGTTGATGGAACGTGTTCTCGCGCGTGTAATTCTTGTTGTCCTGCACCAGCCCCTTCGTCGCGCCCAGGTGCCCGTGCAAATTGATGACACCGGGAACGACAAACTTCCCCGTCAGATCCACGCGCGCCGCTCCCGGCGGCACTTTCGCCTGCGCCTTCGGGCCCGCATACGTGATGCGTCCATTGGTAATCACGATCGCCGAGTTCGCCACCGGCGCGCGCCCGGTGCCGTCAATCAAGGTCGCGTTGTCGAGTACGGTCACCTCGGCCGCGCATACGGAGGTGGCAAGCGCCAGCACACCCATCGCGGCGGGTCGGAAAAAGCTTCGTTTCATCGTGCGGGAATTATAACGAATGCCGCGCCTCGAACGAAGCGCCGCCTCTACTCGCCCCACACATACCGCACCGCCGTCACCACCGCCTGCCGGTTGCCGCCCCACCGTTGCGGCCTCGTGTCGAACAGCCACCCCGCCTCCACCGTGCACCGGTTGCCCATCGCAAACCGCATCCCCGCGCCATTGCGCAGCGTGTGCAACCCGCTCGCCACCAGCATCCATTCGTGCTGCACATAAGGACCCCACCCCCGCCCCCCCTTCCCCCCCCCGCCCCTTCGGTACCGGGTGTATTGCCCTCCTCCCATCCC
>CAYUZM010001190.1:0-2132 GCA_964449665.1 uncultured Solibacteraceae bacterium | reverse complement strand
AAAGAGCTCAGAAGCGAGCAGACGGCCAACGTAGGTTCCACGACGGAAACCGTCCAAGTCACCGACAGCGCCCCGCCGATCGATTTGGCCAGCCCCAAAATTGCTCACAACGTGACGGCCGAAGAGTTCGACCGCATGCCCAAGCCGCGCTCCTTCCAGCAACTCGCCCTCAGTTCCACCTCGGTGAATGTGGGTGAGCTTGAAGGTGGGTTCCAGGTAAACGGCGCCAGCGGCGCGGAGAACCAGTTCAACATCGACGGCGTTTCCACGACCAGCCTCATCAACGGCAAGTCGCGCCAGAATGCCGTATATGAGATTTTGCAGGAAGTGCAAGTAAAGACCGGTGGCATCGAAGCCGAATACGGCGGAGCCATGGGCGGAGTGATCAGCGCGATCACCAAGTCCGGCGGCAACAACTTCCATGGTGACTTGCACTACTACTTCAGCGGCAACAAGATCAGCGCGGGCCCAACCCTGCGCCTGGTCATGAACCCCTCCACGGAAAAGCAGGCCCAGCACGTCCAGGACAGCAAGTTCAAAGACGACAGCAACGAGATCGGCGGCTCCATCGGTGGCCGGATCATCAAAGACAAGCTTTACTTCTTCAGTGCCTTCTCGCCGCGGTTTCGCAATGAATCGCGAGACTACATTTTCGGCGCGGCACGCGAGGCCGGCACTCTGAAGCGTGATCGCACCGACAACATGATGTTCCATAAATTGTCGTGGGATCCCCATCAGAAGGTACGCACCAACTTCAGCTTCCTCTGGTCGCCCACCAAATCCAATGGCACCCTGCTGGGATATTCCGGCTACGGTCCCAACGAATCCACGCAAACCAGGGCTTCAGCGCTGTTGAACCAGCCAATCGGGTTTTTCGCACCGCAGTCCAACTACACCGGACAGGTCGATCTCACGCCCACCGCCACCACGCTGATCACCGTCCGTGGCGGTCGCTTCTGGGACAACTACAAGACCGTCGGAATCTCCGAGGCAAGCGCCACCGAATACGCCAATTCGGCGACAAACCTCTCGTTCGCGATTCCCGTCGAATTGCGGCAGGCGGCCGCTTACTCCAATACCCCTCGCAGAATCAACACATTCTTCGATCTCGCGACACGCACTTTCGTCCAGATCGACGGGAGTAAGTTTGCGCGCTTTGGCGGCACACATAACTTCAAAGCCGGCTGGGGCGTTTCGAAGACCGTGAACAAGGTCCAAGAGATTTACCCTGGTGGCGGTTACACCCGCATCTTCTGGGATGCTACCTATCCGAGCGCGGCCCTCGGCGCGCAGCGCGGCACCTATGGTTACTACGAAGTGAACGACCGCGGTACGCGCGGCTCCACCGGCGGCACGATCCAAAACTTCTATTTCCAGGATCAATGGCGTGTCATTCCGCGCCTCACCCTGTCGCTGGGCGTCCGATTCGAGAATGAAAAAGTTCCGTCGTTTCGCCGCGACATCCGCGACAACGCCTTCCAGTTCGGCTTCGGCGATAAGATCGCTCCCCGTCTGGGCGCGAGCTTCGACGTCTTAGGCGATGGCCGCATCAAAATCTACGGCAGTTGGGGCCGCACGTTTGACTGGGTGAAGTACGAATTGTCGCGCGGCACCTTCGGCGGCGACACGTGGCGGATTTACTACCGCTCGCTCGATACCCTTGACGTGTTCAACCTTGGCGCTACCCGGCCCGGCCGGAATCTCTGGAACAACACCCCTGATTCGTTCCGCGACCGCCGCGTACCCGCATTCGATACGCTCGATCCCGATCTCAAGCCCATGAGTTCGGATTTGGCCAACGCCGGCGTTGAGTTCCAACTTGCACCCCAGACTGTGTTGCGCGTCGGCTATGTCCGCAATACTCTCCGGCGCACCATCGAGGACCTTGGTGCGCTGAATGCTGCCGGTGACGAAGTGTACATCTATGGCAATCCCGGCGAAGGGGTCGCCAAGATTCAACCTACGACCGGCCTGACAAAGCCCTTCCCGATGCCGAAACCGGTGCGCACCTACGATGCAATGGAAGTGCAGCTCACCCGGCGATTCGCCCGCAGCTACTTCGCCAGCGCCAGCTACGTCTACAGCCGCCTCTATGGCAACTATGCCGGTCTCGCAAACTCGGACGAGATTAC
>CAYUZM010001189.1:0-2133 GCA_964449665.1 uncultured Solibacteraceae bacterium | reverse complement strand
CCACTGGTAACCAGTTCATACCAACCATAATGCCCGCATCCCTCCTCAGCCCCGCTTCCGCGCCCTACACGCGGCCCCCTTCGCCCGCGCCCCCATTACCCTTCCAGCCATGCCGCGCCCGCTTTGGTATTCTTCTTTTCATCGCCCTATGCCTCGCCGGTGCGCTCTACTTCGCCTCCACCAAAACACGCACCGCGTCGCCACGCCCACTCGCCGCCGCCCGCTCTGCCACCGTCACCACTGGAACCCTCCATCAGACCCTCCGCATCACCGGCATGACCGTCGCCGCCGAGACCGCCCGCATCGTCGCTCCTCAACTCGCCGGGCGCCGCCCCCGCACCTCCTCCCAAGGCGGCTGCGGCCTCACCCTCACATCCCTCCTCCCCCCCGGCGCCCCTGTCAAGGCCGGCGACGTCGTCGCCGAGTTCGACCGCCAGTTCATGGAACTCCGCCTCGACGACCTCGCCGCCGACGTCCGCGCCCGAGAACTCGCCCTCGAAACCGTCCGCGCCAACCTCCTGGTCAACCGCAAAGCCTACGACCAGCGCATCCTCGCCGCCGAAGGCGAGGTCGGCAAAGCCCGCCTCGACCTCCGTACCATCGCCGTCCGCAGCGCCATCGTCGCCGAACGCTACCGCCTCAACCTCGAAGAGGCCCAGGCCCGACTCGAACAACTCCGCTCGGAATCCCACTTCTTCGACATCTCCGAAACCGCCGCCATGCGCCGCCAGGAGCTCGAACTCCAAGGCGAACAACTCGACCTCCGCCGCGCCCAACGCAACGCCGATCGCATGCGCATCGTCGCTCCCATCTCCGGCGTCTTCGTGCCCCAGCGCATCCGCCGCGGCGGCGAATACAAAGACATCCAGGCCGGTGACGACCTTCCCTCCGGCACCGTCGTCGGCGACATTCACGACACCTCCAGCCTCATCGTCGAAGCCACCGTCAACCAGGCCGATATCCACCTCCTCCGCCCCGGCCTCGACGCCACCCTCCGCGCCGAAGCCTTCCCCGATCTCTCCATCCCGGCCCGCGTCGTCCGCATCGGCTCCCTCGCCCAACCCGGTGGCGTGCGCGCCGACTACGTCCGCCACATCCCCGTCCGCCTCAAAGTGCTCGGCAATGACCCGCGCCTCATGCCCAACTACACCGTCTCGGCCGACCTCACCCTCGCCTCCATGCCCAACGCGCTCCTGCTTCCCCGCGAAGCCGTCACCTTCACCGCGCAAGGTCCCCACATCTTGGTCCGCACCGGCAATACCTGGAACAAACGCCCTGTTTCCCTCGCCGCCAGTAACCACTTCCAGGTGGCGCTCAGCTCCGGTGCCACCCCCGGCGAGGTGGTTGCTCTCGAAACGCCCAAGTCACTGCAATAGTGTGACTTTCCCTACTCCTTCCGGCGAAATTATTCGTCCCGGGTGGCTACCCCTATTGCGCTCATTCTCCGTTTTCGATACACTTTGATTTCATGTTGTTCGTTCGCTCGTACGCGTATCGATTTTGGTGCTAACCAAGCGCGTTCGAGTGGTGCGGGCAGACGCAGTTAAGAAGTCAGCAAGCCAACCCACTCTTGGACGAGTGGGTTTTTTGTTTGACTCCGTAAGGAGAAGCCATGATCATCTCGATGAAACCCCATTCCTCGCCTGAGGAAATCAAATCAGTCTGCCAGCGAATCGAGGATTTTGGCTACAAGATCCACACCATCGAAGGAGTGGAGCGCGTCGTGATTGCCGCCATCGGCGTCGGCGATACGTCGGCTTGCCTGGAGTCCCTCGAGGCCTTGCCTCAGGTGGAGAGAGCCATGAGAATTACCGCGCCCTACAAGTTCGTCAGCCGCGAGTACAAGAACGCGAAAACGCGCATCCGCGTCCGCGATTTCGAGATCGGCGGCGAAGAGTTCATCATGATGGCCGGACCCTGCTCGGTCGAAAGCGAACAGCAGATCATGTCCTCGGCCGAAGCCGTGGCCAAAGCTGGGGCCCGCATGCTCCGCGGCGGCGCCTTCAAGCCCCGCACCTCGCCCTACGATTTCCAGGGCATGGAAGAGGAAGGTCTCAAGCTTCTCCGAAAAGCGGGCGACGCCACCGGCCTCGGCGTCATCACCGAAGTCATGAGCGACAAAGACGTCGAGCT
>CAYUZM010001188.1:0-2135 GCA_964449665.1 uncultured Solibacteraceae bacterium | reverse complement strand
GGCCGTTGCAGCAATCCACGGAGACGCGGAACCGGCGAAGGCGGTCGAAGTCGAAAGCGACGGCGAGTTCGGCGAGGTAGTTGTCAATAGAAGAGGCGTCGGTAGAAAGTGCGCCCAGTTGGTTGAAGGGCGCGAAGCGGAATTTGCGCAGATGGTAAATGTCGAGGAGTTCGGTGGCCTGCGCGGTGGAGAGATAGGCGGCGTCTTGGCCTAGGAACTTGAGCGCGTTCCAGGAGGCTTCGTTGTGCGATGCGCCGATGGAGATACCGCCGGGCGAACCGAGGCGGTGGATGGTGTGCTGAATGACGGGCGTGGAGACGACGCCGAGGTCGAGGACATTGTGCCCTGTGGCCAGCAGGGCGCTGACGACGCCTTCGCGCAACATGACGCCGGAGAGACGCGGGTCGCGGCCAATGACGATGGGCGAGTTGGTCGCCGGAATATCGAGGAACGTGCCAAAGGCAGAGGCGAAGTCCAGGATGTGTGTGGCGGTGAGGCCGTTACCGACGACGCCTCGCAGGCCAACGTGGGAGATGCGCAGAGCGCGCGTGCTCATAGAGACTATTTGACCAGAACGGCTTCGCCGAACTTCTCGGGAGTGTGATGGCTGCGGCTGTTGAGCGGCTTCCAGACGATGCTGCGCGACGGACCCACGCCGTTCACCGGTTCCTTGCCGGCGAGGCGGTAAACGTTCAGGCGGAGCTTGAGGCCGTCCTGATTCTGCGAAGGCGCGGAGGGGACGCCGTTGAGGATGGAGGCGGCCGGAATCTTCATGGCGCCGTACCAGATCTTCTTCGCTTCGTCGATTTTCGCGGCCACTTCAAAGCCGGAGTTCCACTTCACGCCGGCCGTGCCGTTCTGGTTCTTGCGGTCGATGTCGAGGTCAACCCATTCGCCTTGTGGGGAGACCTGGTATTCGCGGTAACGATGGATGGCATTGTAGTCGGCGCCGACGAAGACTTCGGTGACATCCCAGTTCCAGAGCTGGTTGGTTTCGTTCTTGGCGTCGGGGTTGGATTTGAGCGTGAGAGCGTCGTAGGGGCAGGTGAAGTGAATGTAGAGGTAGGCGGGGGTCCAGAGCATGCGGAAGTCGAACTGATTGGCGGGCTGGGGCTTGCCCATGGGATCGAGCGAGGCGTGAACGGGCGCGGCCTTCTTCCATACGGAGGCGGCGGGATCGAGGTTGAGCGCGAAGTCTTTCGAGGCGCGGTGGATCTTCAGCGGCTCATCGGCGAGAAGCAGCGCCGGAAGAAACGCGGCAGCGGCGAGGAATGCGAATCGTGTCATGTATGCTCTCATTATGCGCACAGCGGCCATTGCAATTCTGTTGAGTGTGGGAGTGCTGGGGGCACAGCAGGCGCCTCCGCCGGTGCCGGCGTTGCCCAGCGGCGTGACGGTGGAACCGAACATCGCCTATGACCAGTATCCGGAGACGAAGGTGGACGTGTTCAAGCCGTCGGGCTGGAGCGCGAACCAGAAGCCAAAGTATCCGGGGATTCTCGTGATTCATGGCGGTGGATGGACCGGCGGCACGAAGGAATCCATGGTGGAGCGCTGGGTGCTGCCTTATGTGGAGAAGGGGTTCGTGGCGGTGAACGTGGAGTACCGCTTGGCGAAGGCGGCCAAGGCTCCGGCGGCGGTGGAGGATGTGTTGAAGGCAGCGCAGTGGTTCCAAAAGAACGCGGGGCGGCTGAATGTGGACAAGAAGCGCGTGGTGGTAACGGGCGGTTCGGCGGGCGGGCATTTGGCGCTGATGGTGGGCATGACGCCGAAGAAGGTGAAGTTGGGGAAGCCCTCGAAGATTGCGGCAGTGATCAATTTTTATGGCATCACCGATGTGGGCGACCAACTGCAGGGGCCGAATATGCGGACCTATGCGGTGACGTGGGTGCCGGAGCAGGAAGGCCGGTTCGCTCTGGCGGACCGCGTATCGCCCAAGACTTATGTGCGGCGCGGGCTGCCGCCGGTGCTCACGCTGCACGGAGATAAAGACCAGACGGTCCCTTATGAGCATGGAACGAAGATCACGAAGGCGCTGCGCGATGCGGGGAACGACGCCGAATTGATTACGGTGTTGGATGGGCGGCATGGATTTCCGCCGGAAAAGATGAAGGAGTTGGAAGTGCATATATTCG
>CAYUZM010001187.1:0-2137 GCA_964449665.1 uncultured Solibacteraceae bacterium | reverse complement strand
GCGGCTGATTCGTAATCAGCAGGTCGCCGGTTCGATCCCGGCGGGTGGCTCCAGAAACTTCCTGAAAACAAAGCACTTCAAAAGAGCTCCCAACCTCTGAACCCTCCATTTTGGCTCCAACTGTGCCAAAACTGTGTCAAAACCCCTTCACGCGTCCTCTCCTGTGTCAGAACTCTTCTTGTCGCCGGGTTTGCGGTTCTTCGTGTCGTTGGCTTTGCGGTTTAGCTTCTCCAGGGCCTCCCGCTTCATCTGCAACTTCATCTGCGAATACTTCTTGAACACTTTGGCGTCGCCCTGCCGGAGTAGCTGCGTCACCCATTCGTCCGCTACCCCTCCGGCGCTTAGCCGGGTGGCGTACGTGGACCGGAGATCATAAATCCGGAAGTACACCACGCCAGCTTTGCGTAGCGTCGTAGCCCAAACCTTCTTGAAGCTGGCCTGATACCCGGACGGGTTGTCGGGATTGGGAAATAGGAACACGCCCGGACCCGCGACCGAAATCTGGCTACGGAACGCCTCGACCGCCAAATCGGTCAATGGCACCTCCGCAACCCCCGTCGCCGTCTTGGAATCCGCGATCCAAACCATTGCGTTGTCCAGATCCACGTCCTCCTTCTTCATGCACGCCAACTCCTTATAGACCCGCAATCCCGTCTCCGTGATGATGCGAATCACGTTGCGAAGGTACTGCGGCGAGTGGCCTTCGATAATCATCTGCTCCGACCACGTCATGTAGTGAGGTCGGAACAGACCTTTCACCCGCACCGGGAACTCCACCCCGGCGCACGGGTTGGCCACCAGCATCTTCTTGCGAACTGCAACGTTCAGCATCCGCCGCAGAACTCGAAACTCTTGATGTACGGTGCTCGGCTTGACCAATCCTTTAGCGACCTTTCCATCGGACGTGGCGATCTCAACCCGCTGCTCCAGACGATGGCGCAGATAGTCTTCAATCACCTCCGCGGTCAGATTCACCAAGAGCTGTTCCCCAAACCCGGCATTGAGATGTTTCGCAACACGACAGTAGGAGAGATGCGTCTTCGCCGCTCGAATCGGCGGTTTCGAAAATGCTCCCAAGAAATACTCCGACCATTGCGAGAAGGCAATCTGCTCGCCCTTACGGAGAAGCGGCAGTGTATTGCCGTCTCTGGCTTGCAACCGTTCTCGCAGACGGCGCTGAGCCTCATCCCAATTTTCTGTATTCGTCGATTCTCGCTGGCGTTGACCGGCTCGGTCCCGGTACACCATCCACCAGACTTTCGATTCCTCCCTTCTAAAGAGACTTCCATCATGTTTCCTAGGTCTCGCCATTTCCCACCTCCTGCTTGAAGCTTGCGCGGAAGGGCTCGAGATCCGATTTCAGGAACCGAATGCTTCGGCCCATCACGCGGAGATGGGGAATCTGCTTTCGCTCAACCCAAAGATACACCGTTTGAACACTGATGCCGAGGTAGGCCGCCGCCTCCCGAACGGTAAGCGGAAGCTCTTCGCGAGCGAGGGCGACATCTGGCGGCCTTTCATGGCCGGAAGTGATTTGGGGGAGGTGTTGTCTCATGCCCTTTTGTAAGGCATCTTTTGAATTCCACAAAATGAGTTGGCTTCGCGCTCCTTACTGCCCGCAGTCTTGGGATCAACTCCGATTCACGAAGAAGTTGGTTGTTGACCTACCATGAGAGGAAGCGTTTCATCCCTATGGCTTCGTTGCTGGATCTGCAGAAGAAATGGGACCGCGCGTCGCGGTGGTACGACCTCGGCACGCTGGCGCTGGAGGCCCTGGTATTCAGCCGCCTTCGCTCGCGCTTGCTGAAATCAGCCGAGGGCCGGGTTCTCGAAGTTGCCGCCGGTTCCGGACTGAATCTGGTTCACTACCCAAGGCACCTTGACGTCACAGCCGTCGATCTCAGCCCAGGCATGCTCCTCAGGGCACGCAATCGGGGCGCCCACAAGGTCGTCGTAATGGACGCCGAACACCTCGCGTTCCAAGACGGCTCATTCGACACTGTCGTCTCTACGCTTGGTACCTGCACCTTCCTCAACCCTGTAGAGGCACTGCGCGAGATGCGGAGGGTATGCCGGCCTGGAGGCACTGTCCTGCTGCTCGAACATGGCCGCAGCAATCGCGCCGCCCTCGCTGGCT
>CAYUZM010001186.1:0-2137 GCA_964449665.1 uncultured Solibacteraceae bacterium | reverse complement strand
CGGCGCTGCTGGTTCACCGCCGTGCGGCGTTCAATCTTGCGAGTGTTTTCGAGTGCGGATACGTGATTAGCCATACGACAACTGTGTGATCTCTCCGGGGAGAGCCTTTTGCCAGTGTAGCACGATCTTTCCGGCGCAACTACTCGAGTACGGTGAACCCCGGCGCTTCCCGCAACTTCCGGTCGAAAGTGACCGTATCGCGGCAACCGGCTTCCTGTGCAATCGCCCCGATTAGGTAGTCCGCGAAATCGGCTCGGCCGCGGCGGTACTGATCAACCGCATGCGCCACAAGCAACTCGCGCTCTATCTGAAAGATAGGCGAGGCCATTAACTGGTCCAGGCGATCCACCAGGACGGACCGGCTCATGCGATACTGCCGACTCAATACCCAAATCATCTCGACCAGAACGAGAATGGAAACGTAGAGGATTTCGTTCCGTTCCTCGCTCGTGCGAACAAGCGACTTTACAGCCTCAAATTGCTTGGCGTCGTCCGAGGTGAAGAGCCGAACCAGAACATTCGTATCAATCGCCCTCAAGCCCTTTTCGGATACGCTCATCATCCTCCTGGAGATACTTGCCAATGGCTTCGTCCATTTCCTCGATCGTGATGGGCCGGTCATGGGGGCTCTTAAGCGAGCCCATAAGACTCCATACGCTCACATTCTTTGGCAGGAGTTCAATCCTGCCGTTTACAACCCGAACCGCAAACTTTGTACCCTCGGTCAAGTTCAATTCGTCCCGAATCTCCTTCGGAATCGTGATCTGCCCTTTGCTGGAAATGGTGGCCGTCATGGCTACAACCGCTCCTTACTTTCAGTATATCTCCTTACTTATCTCGCCAAATTCTGATATCATCCCCGCGTGCGCTACCTTTCGATCCTTCTCCTTACCGCGGCCGCTTTCGCCCAACCACGCCCCGCCCCCATCGAGAACGAGTGGGTCCGCGTCGTCGTCGCCAAGAACACTCCCGGCCAGTTCAGCCGCCTCCATAAGCACGACGTCAACCGCGTGATGGTCCACCTGACCCCCGGCACCATGCGCCTCGCCTACGAAGGGAAGCCGGTGAACGACGTGAAGTTCGAAGCGGGTACCGTCCGTTGGGACCCCTCCGGCGGCATGCACACCAGCGAAAACGTCGGCGGCACCACGTATCAAATCGTCGAGGTCGAGCTGCGCAAGCCCGGCGCGCCCGTCACATGGCCCGCGAAAGACCCGCTTAAGATCGCGCCCAAAACCTACAAGGTCGAGTTCGAAAATGATCAGGTGCGCGTCGTCCGCGTCCGCATTCCAGCCAAGGGTGCCATCCCTCAGCACGAGCACGCCACCCGCCGCGTCTCGGTGGCCCTCCAGGATGCGAAGATCCAACTCACCAAGGCCGACGGGTCGAAGGTGGAAGCCGCGTTCAGCGCAGGCGAACCACGCTGGGGCATGCCCGACATCCACGCCGAGCAGAGCCTGGTGGATCATCCCATCGAGATGATCATGATCGACATCAAGTCGAACTAAACAAGGCTGGCCGCGCGCGGCGCGCGTAGCTGATCAAGGCTGGCCGCGCCCGGTGTGCCCAACTCGCCAAGGCCCGCTGCGGCCGCCGCGCTACACTGGGTGCAATAGCATGAAAACGCGCATCCACGGTACTACCATCCTCTGCGTTCGCCGCAACGGGAAGGTGGTGATGGCAGGCGACGGACAGGCGACCATGGGCTCGGAAGTCCTGAAGGCCTCGGTCAACAAGCTCCGCCGACTCTATAAGGACAAGATCGTCGCCGGGTTCGCCGGTTCTACCGCCGACGCATTCTCCTTGTTCGCCCGCTTCGAAATGAAGCTCGAACAACACAACGGCAACCTGCCGCGAAGCGTCGTGGAGCTTGCCAAGGACTGGCGCACAGACAAGGTGCTTCGGCATCTCGAGGCCCTGCTCCTGGTGGCCGACGTGCAGAACACATTCATCGTGAGCGGCGATGGCGACGTGATTGAACCGGACGAAGCCGTGGCCGCCATTGGCTCCGGCGGCGGTTACGCCAAAGCGTCCGCACGCGCGCTGATCGAAAACACCGAGCTGGACGCCCGCGCCATCGCCGAAAAGGCGATGAAAATCGCCGGCGCCCTCTGCATCTACACCAATCAAAACGTGC
>CAYUZM010001185.1:0-2139 GCA_964449665.1 uncultured Solibacteraceae bacterium | reverse complement strand
GTGCGGCTGTCCACCTTCGCCTCACCCTTCGCGCGGGGCGCGAGATTGGTGCCTTCGAGACCAACAACGGTCGATCCTTTGCGGTGGTGATAGTTGATGGCTTTGATACTGCGGGACACAACATCGACGCGGAAGATAGGAATTTCGGAGGGTTGCTGCGTCAGTGTCGGATTTGGATTTTGAGCCCAGGCGGACACGCTAAGCGATCCGGCCAAGAGCAGGCAAAACATTCTGGTTTGTTTCATTGTTCCTTGGCTCCTTGCAGTTTGGCTGCGCTGCACTGTAGTGCAATCGCCATGCCAGAAGCTAAGTTACGGAAACAGATCGTGTTTGGTTCAATCCGCCTGGAAAACTTTTCCGGGTGCGGAGCAGAATTACAGCGTATTCAGCCCTTCGGTCAACTCCACGCGGACGCCGAACGGGTCCGTGAGAAACGCGATGCCGAGGTTGATCGCGGGAACGTGGCGATAGGGCGTGTCGAATTTGACACCCTGGGCCTCCAGTTTCTTGCAGAAGGCCTCCAGGCCCTTCACTTCGAAACCGATGTGGTCCACGGCTCGGCCCTTTGTGGGAAGCGTGGCCGTTGGATTCGGAGAGAAAGTGAGGTTCACACCCGGCACGTCGGCGGCTTCAAAACGGCCGCGCTTACCGGGGACGGCCCCAAAATACTTCACATACCAGGCGCGCGTCGCTTCCACATCGTTCGTGAAGAAGTGGACGTGGTGGTGCACGATGGGCACCTTCAAATCCTTCTGTTCGGTGAATTCCACTTTGACGCCATCGGGGAACATGACAAACATCTGGTGGGTGTCCGGCATCTCTTTCACCACGGTGCCGCCCGCGGCCGTGAGCTTCGCCTTCATTGCGGCGAGGTTGGGGGTAAGGAAGCCGAGATGATTGACGGCGGAATCGTCCGTGCCGCCACCGGGGGTTGATTTCGTCAACACAATAATGACGCCAGGCAGCTTCAATGCCTCCAACCGCCCGGAGTGCACAATTTCGGCGCCGATGATGCCCACGAAGAACTTCTTCATGGCATCGACGTCGGTAACGAACAGATGCAGGTGCCCCATGGAGATGCCTTGCGCGTTGGGCGCGGGCAGTTGCGCAAACAATCCAGAGAGCGCGACAAGCGAACAGGCCAGCAGGCGGATGAAACCGGAGGTCATGTTCATGCAGGCTATCACAGCCGCCGCGTGAGCTCAGGGTCCTCCATCGGCGTTTCGGTTTCACATGGTGGCCGGATGTACCAGGCGGTTACGAACAGGCCCAGAAGCGCACAGGCCACGGCAAGGCGTGCGAAGCGCGCCCGCGCCAACGAGCCGGGAGCGCGCTCGACGCCCTCCATCGCGGCGATCTCGTTGAGCGCCTCTTCTTCCTGCTGCCGGAACCGGTCGGCGAGCATCATCCACATCGTCAGCAGCACGGTGGAGATGCCACTCAGCACGATGAAATCCATCGCCGCCGGACAGGTGATGCGCGTCAGCCCAGCAAGCGAGGCGAAGGACGAAGGAACCAGTACAAGCCCCGACACCCAACTGCGCTGCCCACACTCACGGCGCCGCTCATGCAGCGCGTGGTAGCGCGCTACACGCAACGATTCGTCGAGTAATAGCGGCGCGGCGGGAGAGCCGGCAGGTTCTGGTTGTGAGGCTTCTTACATAATCAATCGTCCGATTCGATGGCTTTGCCAACCTTGAGCACGGCAAGGAACGCTTCCTGGGGAATTTCAACCTTCCCCCGGTGCTTCTTGCGGGGTTTGCCTTCCTTTTGCTTTTCCAGCAGTTTGCGCTTACGTGAAATGTCGCCGCCATAACATTTGGCGAGCACGTTCTTCCGAATCGCCGGAATCGTTTCGCGGGCGATGATCTCGGCGGCGATGGCGGCCTGCAGCGCCACCTCAAACATCTGGCGGGGAATCAGCTTGCGCAGGCGCTCGATCAGTTCCTTGCCGCGGTCGTGCGCGAATTCGCGATGGCAGATGAGGCTCAGCGCGTCCACCGGCTCGGAGGCCACCAGCACGTCCAGCTTCACCGACGGCGACACGCGATGGCCGCTGAGGTGATAGTCGAGCGACCCGTAGCCGCGCGAGGCGGACTTCAAACGGTCATAGAAGTCGAACCCCATCTCTTTCCACGG
>CAYUZM010001184.1:0-2140 GCA_964449665.1 uncultured Solibacteraceae bacterium | reverse complement strand
GGTAACACTTCGATCGAAAGAGCGTCTCGAAGCCGAGGCGCTCGAGGATGGGCGCAGATGTGTGGGCGCGCGCCTGCGTGACGGCGTACGAGATGCCTCGCTTCCGAAGCAGCGCGAGCCGAGCGACGACGAGCGCATTGTAGATGCCGCGTCCGCGTGCCGATTCGCGCACCTGCGTGCCGAGCAGATAGCCATACTCGCTGCGGAGTACGAGCGCCGCAGTGCCGACCCAATCGTCGCCGATCACGGCGCCGAATAGGTGGGTGACGCGGGGGTCTGCCTGGAGCTCGCGCGAAAGCGAGCGCTCCATCGAGGGCACGTCTCCCGCCGCGAGTGGAACGAACAAATCCTGGCAGGCATAGCCGCCCTCGATCAGTACATCCAAATCTCACGCCGCGTCGATCATCGCCATGGCGTCGTCTCGCCCAACATGGTCGAATTCTTTGCCGGGCGCAACGAGCTGAACATCGTCTTCACCTCGCGCGAGTTCCATCTTGACGGCGAACACTTCGACGGCAGCTACCGCTTCGTCGGTCCGTCGGTATCGCGCCCGGCCGCGCAGGAATCGCTGGAGCTGGGCGATCCGGCCACGCCTCTTCTCTACATCTCGCTGGGAACCATCTTCAATGAAGCGCCCGCCTTCTACCGCGCCTGTATCGAGGCGTTCGCCGGAGAGCCCGTGCGCGTGTTGATCTCGGCCGGCTCAAAAATCGACCTCGATTCGCTCGGACCCGCTCCCGCCAACTTCCTCTTACGCCGCTCCGTGCCGCAGTTGCGCGTGCTCGAAGAGGCGTCGCTCTTTCTCACGCACGGCGGCATGAACAGCGTGAACGAAGCGCTCTGGCACGGCGTGCCGCTTCTCGTCTACCCGCAACATGGCGATCAGCATCTTGTGGCCGCGCGGGTGGCCCAGCTCGGCGCCGGCCTGGTGCTCCGTTGCGGTGACATCGAACCCGCGACGCTGCGCGAAATGGCTGCCGCGATCCTCTCCAACGCCCAGTTCCGCCGCCGCGCGGGCGAACTCGGCGCTTCGATGAAAGCCTCGGGCGGCGCCTCATCGGCAGCCGATGCCATCCTCGCATACGCCGCCCGCGAAGAGGCCGTCGCATGCCTCTAACTCGCACCGTCTGCATGATTGGACATCCCGCGGCCGGGCACATTCATCCCACCCTGCCCGTCATCGCCGAGCTCGTCCGCGCGGGCGAACGTGTCTGCTATTGGGCCACCGAGCCCTTCCGCGCGCGCATCGAAGCCACCGGCGCCGAATTCCGTTCCCTGGGCGAGCAGGAATGGTTCGAGCGCGGCCTCGCTAACGGCGGCACGCACGCGGGAATGCTTGGCGGCATGGACGGGCTCTACACAACCACCAAAGAAATCCTCGAGCCGCTGGCGGCACAGGTCCGCGCCGAACGCCCGGACTACCTCCTGGTCGAAGCCCACGCCGTCTGGGGCAACCTCCTCCAGCAGATGCTCGGCGTGCCCGCCGTCACACTGTGCTCCATGTTCGCTCTCAATGATCGGTTGATCTCCCCGCTGGCGCTTCTGGGCCATCTCTATGGCGGCGCCACCGCACGCGGCGCGTTCGAAGGCATGATCGGACTCAGCCGCTACTTCGAAACCGCCCGCCGCCTCGACGCCCGCCACGGTATCCGCAGCCCGGGCATCCTCGGCTATCTCGGCAATCCGCAGCCCCGCAATATCGTTTTCACCTCACGCGAGTTCCAGGTCGGCAACGAAGCCTTCGACAACCGCTACCTCTTCGTCGGCCCAACTGCCGAAGCCGCCCCCAGTGCCCCCTTCGATCACCTGCCGCCCGGCGACGCTCCGCTCGTCTACATCTCGATGGGCACCATGTACAACAACGAACCCGCGCTGTACCGTGCCTGCATTGACGCCTTCCCCGCGGATCGCTGGCGCGCCGTCCTATCGGTGGGACGCCGCATCGGCCTTCCCTCCCTGCCGCCCGCCCCGGCCCACTTCGCCGTCCACGCCGAGGTGCCGCAAATGGCCGTTCTGCGCCAGGCTGCCCTATTCGTCACGCATGGCGGCATCAACAGCGCGCACGAAGCGATGCCCGCGGGCGTCCCCATGATCCTCCTGCCCTGCGCCGCGGACCACTTTGCCCGCCCCTCGCAGGTTT
>CAYUZM010001183.1:0-2147 GCA_964449665.1 uncultured Solibacteraceae bacterium | reverse complement strand
TCGGCATCCTGATCACGGACCACAGCGTCCGCGAAACCCTCGCCGTCACCGACCGCGCCTACATCATCACCAACGGCTCCATCTTCCGCTCCGGCTCCCCAGACTCCCTCGGCCGCGACCCAGACGTCAAACGCGTCTACCTCGGCGACAACTTCACGTTCGAACTCGGGCTGCGACAGTAAAGCCGCCATGCGATGGGAGGTGGCTCTCTTCACGCTCGCCACATTCATCGCGTATACTCAGACGCCCCCGCCTCTCCACCTCGATGGTGTCGTCGTCGATACAAATGGCAAACCTATTGTCGAAGCCAGCATCGACCATACCGGGAATCCGCAGGCCTATTACAAGACGGATGGCAATGGCCGGTTCGCGATCACGACGCGCGGGCCTATCATCGTTGTGAGGAAACTCGGCTTCCAAAGCCAACGACTCCGGGTTAGGGGTGGAACACAACTGCGGGTCACCTTGCAGAAATCGAGCGAGGAACAATCGCTTCCGCTCTGCGAGAATCGGTTTCTTAAACCGGCCGGCCTGACCATCCAGTTCGAGCGCATCCCGCCTGAGCTAAACGCGAAACGCGATACCCAGGACGTCGACTACACTGCCAGCTACCACCAGATCCAAACGGGCCAGGGCATCCGCTCGTTGGTAGTTGGTCGAGGTCATTCGTGGAGTTGGGGCGGTCCATCTGACCGCGATATCTGGAACTCCGTCGAATACAGCGAACGCATCTATGGCAACGGTCAGCAGATCACTTTCATCGACGCGCGGGGTAAGTATGCCAACGGTGACCGCTGGCGCAGCCTCAGCGCGTTCGGTGAGTCAGCCTCCTATCACGACGCCGACCAACCCACCGCCAAGATATTCGACCTGATGCTCGATAGCGGCTGCACCTACTGAGTATTCAAGGTCACTCTCCCGCCTCCCCCCTGCCCCACGCACTGATACACTCATGAGGCCCAAAGTCCCAATCCGCCCAACCTAAACCCGAGGCCCCCGCATGTGGAACGACACCGAACTCCAACACGACATCGAAACTGAACTCCGCTGGGAACTCAACGCCGGCCTCAAGCACATCAGCGTAGCCGTCAAGGGCGGTGCCGTCGAACTCGCCGGCCACGTCGACACCTACTGGGAAAAGTGTGCCGCCGAACGCGCCGCCTGGCGCATCGCCCACGTCAACCAGGTCGCCAACGCCCTCCGCGTCGTCGTTCCCTTTCCCCAGCAGCGCGCCGACGACGACATCGCCCTCGCCGCCATGACCATCCTCGAATGGAACTGCCTCGTCCCGCCCACCGTCGAGGTCGAAGTCTCGGAAGGCCAGGTCACCCTCTCCGGCCCTGTCGAACGCCACCAGCAAAAGCAGGAGGCCGAACGCGCCCTCGCCACGCTCAGGGGCATCACCGGCATCCACAACCAAATCGCCGGGAAACCCGCCGCCACTTCCGCCGACGCCAAGGCCCCCATCGAACCGGCCCTGAAACGAAACCCCCTCGTCGACAGCGCCCACCTCAAGGCCCAACTCCCCCCCGGCCTCATCGGCCTCCGCGCCATCGCCCCCTCCCGCCCCGAAACCGGGGAAGCCATGCACGCCGCCCGGTCCGCCCCCGGCATCACCAAAGTAGAAGACCACATCACCATCGGCTCTCTCCGCGGCGATTAGCTGCACCGTATTCTCTTCCCCGCTCCCCTATCATAAGAATCAGCAGCCCCCATGCCGGTGAAGTTCATACCGACCGACCCCAACCAGCAGGAAGAGTCCGGCGACCACCTCCTCCTCCACGACGACACCAAGTTCGCCGCCGGCAAAATCGTCTTCTTCCAATACCTCGGCCTCGCCATCCTCCTCTTCCTCCTCTCCGGCTTCTGGCAGCTCCAAGTCCAGGACCCCGGCTACTACCAAACCCGCGCCGAACGCAACCGCATCCGCACCGTCCCCATCCCCGGCGCGCGCGGCAAAATCCTCGACCGCGATAACCGCGTCATCGTCGACAACCACAGCTCCTTCAGCCTCCTCCTCTCCCGCATCAACCTCAAACCCGAACACCTCTCCAGCATCTGCGAAGGCCTCGACCTCAACTGCGACGACCTCCGCGACCGCCTCAAACGCTACGACCGCACCCGCCCCAAATACGAACCCATCGTCA
>CAYUZM010001182.1:0-2148 GCA_964449665.1 uncultured Solibacteraceae bacterium | reverse complement strand
GCGGCGGCTGGGGCGGACATGGGGGTCGGGGTTGGGGGTGTGGTTCATCCAGACCGGAAGCGGGTCGTAGATGGCGCGCGGGACGCCGGCGAAGCCCACGGCGAGGGCGAGGGAGAGCATGAGCGCGGTGACGGTGGAGGAAGTGCGGCGAGGCGCCTGGATGAGGCTGTCGGCGGCGAGCGCGCCTTCCACGGGCCATATGAACTTCAGTGCGGGCCGGATGGCGCGCGCGAGCCACATGGCCATCGAAGGCGATAGCAGTACGAGGCTCACGATGCCGAGAGCATAGCCGGGATAGTAGAACGCGTTGGTGCGGCCAAAGGCGATGAGCGCGGCCGAGAGGAGAACGCAGATGGAAGCGGCGATGCGCCGGAGCCGGTTTTCGCCTTCGCTCATCACCTGGTTGCGGCCCTTTTGCAGAGCCTTGACGGGATCGACGCGCGCGGCGGAATGGGCCGGAATGTAGCCGCCCACGAGACTCGCGAGCACGCCAATGACCATGGCGAAGGCGAAGAGCGGCGGGCTCACGGTGATCTGATCGGCAAGCAGCGCATGGCCGAAGACCTCTTGCAGGGTTCCGGCGAGGCCGGGCACGATGCCGCGCGCCATTGCTAGTCCGGCGAACACGCCGAGGAAGGAGCCGGCGAGGCCGAGGACAATGCTTTCGAGCAGAAAGAGGCGTTGCACCTGTCCGCGCGTGGCGCCCAGGGCGCGCAGCACGCCGATTTCTCCGCGCCGCTGCGTGATGGCGATGGAGAACGAGTTGTAGATGATGAAGACGCCGATCATCAGCGCGAACAGGCTCGCCATGTTGATGGAGATGGTGAGGCCGCGCACCATCGATTCGAAGTGCGTGCCGCGCGCTTCAGGCGGCTCCACCTGGAAACCGGGGCCGAGCAGGCCCTGCAGCTTTTCCTGCGCTTGCTTCACCGTGACGCCTTCGGCGAGACCGATGTCGATGCGGTCAAACAAGCGCCCGCGGCCGAAGACCGCCTGGGCCGCGTAGATGTCCATGATGGCGAGGTTGCCGCCGAAGACGGTTGCGAGGCCGGTCGATTTCATGACGCCGCGAATGGTGAAGGTCTTCTGGCCGCCCATTGTTTTGAGCGTCAGTTTCGAGCCGCGTTGCAGGCCGGTGCGTTCGGCGAACTGGCGGCTGACGATCAGGGAATCGGGCTGGGCGAGAAAGATGAGCGGGTCGTCGATGACGTCTTCGTCCTCGCCTTCGAGGTCGTATTCGCGCAGACTCGCGTCGCCGGTCAAGTCGACGCCGAGGACGAGGAGCGCGCCTTGCGGAGTGGCGAGGGCAGCTTCAATCACGGGCGAGGCGGCGCTGAGTTCGCGCAGCGATTGCACGCGCTCGAGCACCTCTTCGGGGAAGCCGGTTTCGCCGGCGGTGACCTGGAGCTGCGACTTGCCTGCGATGCGATCGACGGTGCGTTGGAACGCCGATTGAATCGTGATGTTGGCCGTGTGCATGCCGACGAACACGGCCACGCCGAGCATGATGCCGGCCAGCGTGAGCAGCATGCGCAGCTTGTGTTTGCGCACGTAGGGCCACGTGAGCAGTTGCAGCAGTTTCATCGCGCGGCGGGAGTTTCCACCCGCGTATCACTGAGGATCGCGCCGTCCTTCAACCGCACAATGCGTTCGCAGGCATTGGCGACGGTCATGTCATGCGTGACGATTAACACGGTAGTGCCCAGACGGCGGTGGAGGTCCTGAATGAGGCCGAGGATGTCGATGCCGGTGGCGGAGTCGAGGTTTCCGGTGGGCTCGTCGGCGAGGAGGATGGGCGGATACACGCTGAGCGCGCGGGCGATGGCCACGCGTTGGCGTTCGCCGCCGGAGAGTTCGTCGGGCAGGTGTTCCATGCGCGCGCCGAGTCCGACGATGTTCAGCAGTTCGGTTGCGCGCTCCTGGATCTTCTGTTTTGGCCAGCCGCGCAAGTGCAGGGGCAACGATACGTTCTCCAGGCAGGACAGGCTGGGAAGGAGGTTGAAGAACTGGAACACGAAGCCGATTTTGTCGCGGCGAACGCGGGTTAATTCGTCGTCGCTCAGGGAGCCGAGCGAGGAGCCGTCGATGGAGATGGCACCGGTGGTGGGGTGGTCGAGGCCGCCGATCAGGTTGAGCAAAGTCGACTTG
>CAYUZM010001181.1:0-2148 GCA_964449665.1 uncultured Solibacteraceae bacterium | reverse complement strand
CCGAACAATTTCATCGACCGGTCCTCTTGCGTCACCGGCCGCGCCTGTCGCAGCCACGCGCGCGCCTTGCTCACGCGGTCGCCACACTCCTCGCCGAACAGCTGCAGTGCACGAATGCTCAGCGCGGTTGACGTGAAAGCGCTCGCCTCCAGCGGCGGGCGCGCCGGAAGCACCGCGAAACTGCCGTCGGGCAATTGGGTCCGCGACACCGCCATCGTCATCGCCCGCGTCACGTCGTCAGGCGAGTATCCTTCCGCCGCCACGCCGAGAAGCGAGTAGCTTACGCTGATGCCCGGGTTCGGAAGCGTCACGGTGCCCTGTTCCATCTTTTCCCGTATTGGACGGAACATCGCCATTACGGCCTTCACCTGCTGCTCCGACACGGCACTGTCCACCTTGAACCCACGCTCGCGAGCCGCCGCGTATGCCATTTGCGGGAGTGACTGGTGATGGCACGAAACGCAGCCCGACACCTTTACAAACTCCGGCCCGCTCTTCTGCAACAACGTAACCGCGCTCTCCACCGAACGTCGAATCGCAGCCGCCTGCGAAGCACCGCCCGTTTTCAACAACTCCACCGATCGCATGTCGCCACGCCGCGTGGCCCATGTCAGCGCTGTTTCGCCCAGCTTGTTCTCGGCGTTCGGGTCGGCCCCGCGCCGCATGAGCTCCTTCACCAACTCCAGGTCCGCCGATTCGCTGCCCACGGCCCACATCAGCGCCGTCGATCTATTGCGGTCCGTGGCTTTAGGATCGGCGCCGCGTTCGAGCATTGCCTGGATTATCGGCTGGTTGGAGTTCACGATCGCCAGCGTGAGCGCCGGGAAGCCGAAGAATCGCCCCTCGTTCGGATTCGCTCCTTCTTCAAGCAGCTTCTTCACGCCCTCCGTATCGTTCTGGAGTATGGCGCCAAAGAGCGGCGTCGGCGGCTTGAAATCGGGAATCTGTGCGGACAACAACGCGCTGCCAAGCAGCGCCACGAGTGCAATGCGGAACATACTGCCTCCACATGACTCACGCGCGATAAACCCGGCCAAGCGGCTCACGGCGCGCGTCACTCGCGCTTTCCGGCCGATCGCGCGGCCCATCGCGGCCCGCACCGCGACCTATCGCCACCCCATCGCCGTAGTCTAATAAACAAGAACGCCATGCTCCTCTCCCGTCGCACGCTCCTCACGCTCCCCGCAGCCGCCGCCTTCGCGCCGCACGCTCGCGCTGCCATCGACTACCGCGACTACTCACGCTGCCTCCCCGACTACCTCGCCCGCATCGCCCGCCAAGCCGCCGCGCGCCGCGCCACCGCCCTCGACGCCTGCACTACCCCCGCCCTTGTCCGCGCCCGCCACAAACATGTCCGCGAAAGCTTCTGGTCCCTCATCGGCGGCCAACCGCAGCGCACGCCGCTCAATTTCCGCACCACCGGTTCCTTCACGCGCCCCAACTACACCGTCGAACAGATCGTCTACGAATCGCGCCCCGGCCTTCTCATTCCCGCCAACCTCTACATCCCAAATTCGAGCGAGCAACGCATGCCCGGCGTGCTCTTTCAAATGGGGCATTCACTGAACGGCAAGGCCGCCGCGCTCTACCAATACTGCATCCAGAGCCTCACGCAGCTCGGCTTCGTAGTCCTCGCCTTCGATCCGATGGGGCAGGGCGAGCGCACTGCATACCCCGATCCCGAAACCGGACTCACACGCCTCCGCTCTGCCGATAGCGAACACACCTATCCCGGCAAGCAACTCATCCTCGGCGGCGACACCGCCACACGCCTGCAAGTGTGGGACTCCGTTCGCTCCCTCGACGTCCTCGCCGCGCACCCTCGCGTCGATCCCACGCGCCTCGCCTCCACGGGCAACTCCGGCGGCGGCACCACCACCATGTTCCTTACCGCCGTCGACGACCGCCTCGCCTGCGCCGCGCCCGCCTGCCCCAACACCGAAAACCACGCACTAGCCAATCTCAACGGCCCCGGCTCGGTCGACGATGCGGAACAGTGCATCCTCGACGGCCCTTCGAAGAACATCGACCGCTGGGACCTCCTCCATCCCCAAGCCCCCAAGCCGCTGCCAATCCTGGTCAGCGCCCGCGACTGGTTTGGCACCTACTCGCCCAACTATCTCGCAAACGGCCCCGCCGAATTCGCCC
>CAYUZM010001180.1:0-2149 GCA_964449665.1 uncultured Solibacteraceae bacterium | reverse complement strand
TTCGAAGTGCCTTCCTTGAAGATGTCGTAGGTGTGCACGCCGTCTTCGAGCGTCTTGAGCCAGGCGTTATGCACGCGCGTCGCGACATCCGGCTGACCAATGTGTGCCAGCATCATCACTCCGCCAAGCAGCAACCCCGACGGATTCGCCAGATTCTGTCCCGCGCGCCGCGGAGCCGACCCGTGAATCGCCTCGAACATCGCCGCGCTCGTGCCAATGTTCGCCGACCCCGCCAGCCCCACGCTCCCCGCAATCTGCGCCGCTACGTCCGACAGAATGTCGCCGTACAAATTCGGCATCACGATTACATCGAACGCTTCCGGCGTGTCCGCCATCTTCGCCGCGCCGATGTCCACAATCCAGTGCTCTTTCTCGATCGCCGGATACTCCGCGCCCACTTCCTCAAAGATCTTGTGGAAGAGTCCATCGGACATCTTCATGATGTTGTCTTTGGTGAAGCACGTCACCTTCTTGCGGTTGTTGCGGACCGCGTATTCGAAGGCGTACCGGCAAATCTTCTCCGTGCCCGGCCGCGTGATCAGCTTGATCGACTGCATCACGTTCGGCGTCTGTTGATACTCCACGCCCGCGTACAGGTCCTCCTCGTTCTCGCGCACGATCACGACGTCCATCACCGGATGCTTCGTCTTGATGTAAGGGTGATAGCTCACGCACGGCCGCACGTTCGCGTACAGGCCAAACGTCTTGCGCGTGGTCACGTTCAGGCTCTTGAAGCCGCCGCCCTGCGGCGTCGTGATCGGCGCCTTCAGGAACACCTTCGTGCGGCGAATGGAATCGAACGCCGACGGTTCGATGCCCGCGGAGATGCCCTTCAGGTACACCTTCTCGCCGACCTCAATCTCTTCAATATCCAGCCGCGCGCCGGCCGCTTGGATGATCTGCAGCGTGGCGGCCATGATCTCCGGGCCAATGCCATCGCCGTGGGCTACTGTGATAGGAACGTTTTGAGACATGAGCAAACCTTATACAATAGCAGAATTGAGCCCCATGCCACGTACATCCCTCTTCATTTCCACCACCGCGTTTCTCTTCCTCGCTGCTTGCGCCAGCGCGCCCACTGAGGAGAAGAAATCCGCCGAAGCGCCCGCCGCGCCTCCTCCCGCCGCCGCGCCCGCTCCCCCGGCGGCCCCCGGCTCCGTCACCGGACGCATCCTCTTCGCCGGCGCCAAGCCCAAGGACGAGTTCCTCAATAGCATGGACGCCAACCCGCAATGCCTCAAACAGCACGGCGGCAAGCCCCCCAAATCGGAAACCGTCGTCATCAATGAGGACGGCACCCTCGCCAACGTCTTCGTCTGGGTCAAGTCCGGCCCCCTCCCCTCCGTCCCCGCGCCCACCACGCGCGTCAAACTCGACCAGCAGAAATGCATGTACACACCCCACGTCCTCGGCGTCATGGTGAATCAGGAGATTGAGATCACAAACTCCGATCCGGTCAACCACAACATCCACCCCATCCCCATGCAGAACCGCGAGTGGAACGAATCCCAGGCCCCCCAGGGCGAAGCGAAAATCAAGACCTTCCCCACGCCCGAAATAATGCTCCCCTTCAAGTGCAACCTCCACCCCTGGATGCGCGCCTACGTCAACGTCGTCCCCCACCCCTTCTTCGCCGTCACCGGCGCCGACGGCAAGTTCGAAATTAAAGGCCTCCCCGCCGGCGACTACGTCATTCAAGCCGTCCACGAATCCTTCGGCGAACAGGAAATGAAGGTCACCGTCGCTGCCGACGCCAAAACCGCCGACTTCACGTTCAAGAAGAAGTAGGCCGTTCTATCGGCTGCCCCGCGCCGCCCGAACCCATAACCTAACTCGCGGGAAGCTCAGCGTAATTGAGAACAGTTATTGGACCGGCTACAACGCAACCGTCCGCGAGGAGATGCGCAAAAAGTTCGGTCACGACGTTTTCGAGCGCATTCAAGAGGAAGCGGACCGCATCGCCATCGTCACTGCTGCTTCCGGTCGCTAGCCACGCTTCGCGGCGCCGCAATCCGATACAGTATTCCCCATGCTGCCCCGCCGTTCCTTCCTCCCGCTCCTCGCCTCGCCCCTCTTCACCCAACTCCGCGCCCAACCCCAGCGCCCGCCCGCTGCCCACAACCCCCCCGCGCGCACCCGGCCACACGGC
>CAYUZM010001179.1:0-2160 GCA_964449665.1 uncultured Solibacteraceae bacterium | reverse complement strand
CATCGATCCTTTCCTGCTGGTGGCCTACGACAAGGTCGTCGTCACCCAGAAAGCCCTCGCGGCGATTGAGGCGATGTTGAAATGAATCAGGAACGCTTACTGCAGATCTTGGTCGAGCCGAAGATGACGGAGAAGGCAGCGCGGGCCGCCGATCTGCATCGCCAATACATGTTCCGCGTCTTGAAGAACGCCACCAAGCCGGAGATCAAGGCTGCCGTGGAACAACTGTTCAAGGTTGAAGTCGAGGCCGTCACGACCTCGATCGTGCGGCCGAAGCTGCGTAATTTCCGCGGCCGTACCGGCACCATCAATGCGTGGAAGAAAGCCTTCGTCAAGTTGAAGGAAGGCTTTGAAATCAATTTCGCCGGCGAATAGGTGAGAGAGCACTACCATGGCATTGATTAAAGCGAAACCAACGTCGCCCGGCCGCCGCAGCGTCGTTACCGTCTCGACACCGGAGCTGCACAAGGGCGAGCCCTACGCGCCCCTGCTCGAGCGCCAGTCGCGCAAGTCGGGGCGTAACAACCAGGGCCGGATCACCGTTCGCCATCGTGGCGGCGGTCACAAGCAGCGCTATCGCCTGATCGATTTCCTGCGCAACAAGGACGGCATCAACGCGGTCGTCGAGCGGCTGGAGTACGATCCGAACCGCTCGGCGCATATTGCGCTGATGCTTTACGAAGACGGCGAGCGCCGCTACATCATTGCGCCGAAAGGCGTGAAGGCCGGCGCCAAGCTGCGTTCCGGCGCGGATGCCCCGATACAGACGGGCAACTGCCTGCCGTTGCGCAATATCCCGGTCGGCACCTTGCTCCATTGCGTCGAGCTCAAGCCCGGCAAAGGCGCGCAGATCGGGCGCAGCGCCGGCGCGAGCATCCAATACGTCGCGCGCGAAGGCGCCTACGCGACATTGCGCCTTCGCTCCGGTGAGATGCGCAAGGTCCCGGTCGAATGCCGCGCGACGCTCGGCGAAGTCGGCAACCAGGAACATTCGCTGCGCTCTCTCGGCAAGGCCGGCGCGAAGCGCTGGCGCGGTGTGCGACCGACGGTTCGCGGCGTGGCCATGAACCCGGTCGACCATCCGCATGGCGGCGGCGAAGGCCGGACCTCGGGCGGCCGTCATCCGGTGAGTCCGTGGGGACAGCCGACCAAGGGCCATAAGACCCGCCACAACAAGCGGACGAACAACCGGATCGTGCGCCGTCGCAACAAGCGCTAAGCACGGAGAACACCATGCCCCGTTCAATCAAGAAAGGTCCGTTCATGGACCACCACCGGATGAAGAAGGTGGAAGAAGCGCGCGCCAAGAACGACAAGCGCCCGTTGAAGACGTGGTCGCGACGCTCGCTGATCATGCCTGACATGGTTGGCCTGACGATCGCGGTGCACAACGGGCGCCAGCACATGCCGGTGTACGTAAACGAGAACATGGTCGGGCACAAGCTCGGCGAATTCGCGCCCACGCGGACTTTCCGCGGGCACGTAGCCGACAAGAAGGCGCGCTGAGAAAGCGCCGAGGACTAGCAGTAATGGCGACTTTGGCAAAACTCAGAAACGCGCGCATCGCGGCGCAGAAGGTCCGTCTGGTGGCCGACCTCGTGCGCGGCATGCCGGTGGAGCAGGCCATCAATGTGCTGACCTTCAGCGACAAGAAGGCAGCCGCCCTGGTCAAGAAGGTGCTCGAATCGGCCATTGCGAATGCCGAGCACAACGACGGCGCGGACGTCGATGAATTGCGTATCTCGCACATCTCGGTCGACGAAGGCCCGACGATGAAGCGCTGGCGCGCGCGGGCGCGAGGACGCGCGGCGAAGATCCTGAAACGCACGAGCCACCTGACCGTGGCCGTCGATAAATAGGGCGTTAAGCATTATGGGACAGAAAGTTCATCCGTACGGGATCCGGCTTGGCATCGTCAAGGATTGGACGTCGACGTGGTACGCCGACACCAAGCACTATGCCAACACCCTGAACATGGATCTGGCGGTGCGCGCATTCCTGCGCAAGAAGCTTGCGCATGCCTCGGTCAGCCGCATCCAGATCGAGCGGCCGGCAAACAACGCGCGGATTATCATCCACACCGCGCGTCCGGGCATCGTCATCGGCAAGAAGGGCGAGGATATCGAATCGCTCCGCAAGCAGGTATCCAAGCTGCTGGGC